>CANREX010000006.1 GCA_947629735.1 uncultured Clostridia bacterium | reverse complement strand
AATTCCAACGTGGTGGGGGCGCGCGCCCCCACCACGTTGGAATTATACCCGTCGTCGAGGATATTCACGCCGTTGCTCTCAATAAGTTGCAGCCTGTGTTCGACGAAATCTATCGCAGGAATAGCGGCGGCGATATCTTCCGCGCTCACGCCCAACGCAAAGGCTATGTCGGCGCAGAGCCCTATATTGTACGCCGAATGTGCGCCCAGAAGTTTTGTGTGCACCCGCTGCGCCTTTCCGCCCAAAGTAAGCGTAAAATCCGTGCCGTCCGCGCCCGCGCGCACTTCGGAAACGCAGTCGCTTTTTGCGATAGACCCCGCACTATGCGCGAAATAATCGAAACAATCGGGGGATATGAAGCAGGTTTTCGCGGTAGCGGATATGATTTCCCCCTTGGCTTTTACTATATTTTCAAGCGTCTTGAAACTTTCCAGATGCTGCGGGCATATCCCCGTTATCGCCGAATACGTAGGCGGGCAAAGCGCGCAAAGCTCGGCGATGTCGCCCACATTTCTCGCGCCCATTTCGGCTATCAGGATATCGAATTTAGAGAGGTCCTCGCCGTTCACGCACTTCGCTATCCCGAGGGGCGTGTTGTAGGAGCGGGGCGTGGCGAGCACGCGGTATTTGCCCGAGAGCAGCGCGCACAGAATATTCTTCACGCTCGTCTTGCCGTAGCTTCCCGTGACGCCCACGACGGTTATCCCCGACTGCGCTATCGCGCCCTTCGCCTTTTTCGTGTAGCCCTTGTTTTTGGGGATTTCATAAATCAGCGTTATGCAGTTCGCCAGCGCGACGAAAGGATAGACGAGCACGGCGATGAGCGCGAGCGGGCAATACCTCAGGCACGAGAAAATGTGCTGCCCCCACACGTAGTCCGCGAAATTGAGAAGCGTCACCGCGAGATACGCGAACACCGCGTAGAGCAGAAAGACCGCCACGAGCACGCGCTTGAACCTCGGCGTGGGGGTTGCGGGACTTTTCAGCGCGACGCGCGCGTCCGCATAGATATACAGAATGAAGAATATGAGATAAGCCGCAAGCGAAATAACCGCCGCCCACGAGCCGAGAAAGCTGAAACACAGCCCTATCACCGCGCAGGCGAGTATGCTCGCGAACGCAAGCAAGTTGAGCCGCGTCTGGGCGAGGTTGTTCTTCTTTTTCAGCCAGCCGAACAATTTGCCGCCCTTGTAGCCGCACGCTTGAAGCATGCCGACGGGCTTTAAACTTATCGCCGTCAGAAACGCGGCGAAAGCGAGCGCGATTACAACGCACTCCGCCGTCTTGCCCACCGAAATGAAAATTCCCATTTTATCCTCTCTCCGTCTTGATTGACTTTCCGTCCGCGCATTTTTTTGCAGCCCGAGCGTTTTTGCCGCACGTTTTTCCTCTGCCGCCCGCGGTACGCCAGCGCGCATTTTTCACGTCATTTATTCGGCGAAAAACGCGAGCATAAGCTCGTTGAAGTCCGCGCTGTTCTCGCAAAAGCAAAAGTGCCCGCCGTCTGTAATTTGCAGCCTGCTGCCCGCTATGCACTCGTTGAAAATTTTGCCCTCTTCGTCGGGCGGAGTGGTGACGTCGTTCCTGCCGTATATCAGCAGAACGGGTATATCGATGTCACGCGCGCAGCATTGCAGATCTTCGTTGACGATGAGCTTGTAGCTCTCCTTTTCCACGGGCGAAAGCGAGCGGTATTCCTCGCTCCCGAAGTGCCTTTCGGCGAACCGCGGAAAGAGCTTTTTTATGCGCCTGTACGCGTTTACCCGCCTGATATATTGGGGTGAACGCGGTTTTACTACGCCCGCGCCGCCCGTTATCAACAGCTTTTTCGCGCCGCGCGGATACGTCGAAAGATATTTGATTGCGACCCTTGCGCCGAAGGAATGTGCCACAATATACGGGCTTTTCAGCCCCTCCGCCCGCACGAACTTTTTCAGCCAATCGCAGTAGTCGCCCACCGACCACGCGCGGGTGAGCGGCGCGCTTGAACCGAACCCCGGCATGTCTGGCGCTATCGCCCTGTAACCGCTCTGCGCGAGCGCGTTTATCTGATAATAAAAACTTTCCGCGCTCGATTTGTAGCCGTGCAGAAGCAGCACGTCCTCGCCCTCGCCGCGCGATAAAACTTTGCAGTATGCGCCGTCGATAAAAATGTAAGTTTACCTCACGAAATATTCTCGCGACCGCGCCTTAAAACAGCCTTAATAACCGCTTTGAAATCAGACTGACAACCACCTAAATACCGCTTTAATAACAGCCTTTTAAACGGCTGAAAACCGCCCGAACACGGTTTTAAATAAACGGCTTAAAATAATCGGCTTGGGGGGGTGAAACGGCTTTAATTTGAATCGGCCTTAATTTGAATCGGCTTAAAGTTAAAACGGCTCTTCCGCCTAAAACCTTGCCCGCCTTTCTTAACCCTTGCCCGCCTGTTGGAGGTCTTTTTTCATGACGAGGCAGTCCTCGCCGTCGGAGTAGTAGCGCGTGCGCGCATACACCCCGCAAAAACCGCACTTCAAATACATGCATAAAGCGGGAGAATTGGAGACGCGCACTTCCAGAAAGGTCTTTTGCGCGCCCCGCGCCGCCGCCTCGTCGAGCAGTCCGCGCACGATAGCGCCGCCCACGCCGCTCCGCCTGTAATTTTCCGCCACGACTACGTTTTCAAGGTCGGACGTGTCCGCCGCGCACGTTATGCAGCCGTAGCCGACGACTTCCCCGCCCTCTTCCGCGACGAGCCCGTAACTCGCCCCGCTTTCAAACGCGGAGACCAAGGTGGCGTAGCTCCACGCCTCGCCGCCGAAGCACTCCTTTTCGAGGTCGGAGACGGAGAGGATATCTTCGAACTTCCAACAGCGGATATTCATGGTTTGCCTCCCGCCTTTACGATTCTCTCCTCTTCCGCCTGAGAACGCTTCACATAGAGAGCGCCGAGGTTGTCATATCTCCCTCTCTCCTCGCAGAAAAAGCGCACCGCAGGCAGCAGACAATCGCCCGCGTTCAGCTTGGTATATGCGGGCAAATCGAGCTCTTCAAACCCATATATGGGGCGGTCAAGCGCCAAAAGAGCGCCTCTGTCCATAAAGCAAGGGGGGACATCGCACACGCCCGAACTTTTATAACCGCTCACGTAAAAATTGCCGTGCGCGGCGTCGATGGCGACGGCAAAGCCGCAATCGCTGTTTACATTATATGAGAGCATTTCAAACGCGGTTACGCCCGCCGCCCGCTTGCCGAGCGCCGCCGCAAACCCCTTTATGCAGGAGATGCCTATCCTTATCCCCGTGAACGACCCCGGACCTGTGACAGCCGCGAAGAAGTCGCACTCATCGGGGGAAAGATCCGCGCGCGAAAGCACGCGCTCTATCTCGTCCATCAGCACGACGGAATGATTGAGCGCGCAATTTTCGATATAGCCGCGCTCCGCCTTGTCGCCCTTGCAGGCGACGACGGTCAGATAGCGCGAGGATGTGTCCACGGCGAGAAAGTTACTCACAGATTATCTCCCTGTTCGCGCTCGATATGCGCTTTATCGTGACCTTTTTGCACTTTTCGGGCAATGCGTCCGCGATGTTTTCCGCCCACTCGATAAGGCAAATCCCGTCGCCGCCGAAGTAATCCGTAAGCCCGAGAGCGCGCGCTTGCGCACCGCTGTGCAAACGGTAGCAATCGTAGTGATAGAGTTTGCCCGAATAGTCGTTCATATAGGCATATGTGGGGCTCAATACCTCTTCCGTGACGCCCAGCCCGAGCGCGACGCCCTTTGCGAAAACCGTCTTGCCCGCACCCATTTCGCCTTGCAACAGAACGACGTCACCCGCGCTCAATGTCGAGGCGTAAGCCTTTGCGTATTCAATTGTAGCTTGCTCGCTACCCGATAAAAAAATTGCCATACGGGTATATTATACACCCGTACGGCGACTTTTGCAATTATTCGCGCGCATTTTATTTGCCTTTATTATTTGCCTTTATTATGAGAGGAAATATCTCAGCAGCGCGCCCGCTACGAGAAGAAGCACGACCCCCGCAGATATGCACGCTATAATTATAACGCGCTTGTTATCCTCCATTGCGCTCTCCCCGCCTTCCTTCTCCTTGTTATCCTCCATTGCACTCTCCCCGTCTTCCTTTTCCTTGGGCGAAAGTTTTGCATTAAGCCTGTTGATGAGGCGGGATACGTGTTTGTACACGGGCAGCGTCACGGCTATCGCGATAAGGCAGCGCATGGCGTTGAAGGGCAAAACAGAGCACCAGAGATAAAAGGTGTAGAACGTTCCCTCGTCGCAGCCCGCGCCGAACAGCGCCTGCATCGAGCCCACGAGCGGGTCCCAGCTGCCGTGAAAGAGTAGCTGCCTGTAAAAGGGAACGAGCACGAGCCAATTCGCCAAAATGCTCAGCGCGACGGAGCAGAACATTCCCGCCCCCATTCCCGCGAGCGCGCCCTTGAAAGTGCGGCGTCTTTTATATATCAGCCCCGCGGGCACGACGAACGCCATTCCCACGAGGAGATCGGCAAGTTCACCGACGAATACGGTGGACGTCCCCTTGATTATCAGCTTAATAAGCACTTTCACGAACACGATTATCCCGCCCGAGAGCGGTCCGAGGGCGAAAGTTCCGATGAGCGCGGGAATATCCGAAAAGTTGAGTTCCAACCACGCGGGGAACGCCGCCGCTATCGGGAAGCCGAACGCGTACAGCACGCCCGCAAGGGTGGAAAACATGGCGATAATCGATATCCGCGTCGCGGAAAAATAGTTGCGCTGTGTTTTTTCCATAAGTAAACTCCTTTCAAAAAATTTAAAATTTCAAAAAGTCGTTCTTCGGAAAAAAAGCTCCCCGCTATCCACGGGGAGCAACTTTTCAGACAAAGTAAAGCGCATGCGACGCGCCCATTCTTTTACCATCCGGACTTTACCGTCGGTCGCGGAATTTCGCCGCGTCGGGAGTGCGGGATATCCCGCCCTCTTAGTGGACTATACCACCGGTGGGGAATTTCACCCCGCCCCAAAGAATAACTTTTTTGTTTATGTTTTTGCGTTTGTTCGGCGGATATCCACCGCCTTTGCGCGGAAATTCGCCGCTAATCTTGCGGAAATTCGCCGCTTTGCTTGGGCGGAAATCTTCCGCTTACGGCTACAATTATATGCGGTCGGCATGTGCGTGTCAAGCGCATTTGAAAACTTTTCAAAAAATTTTCAGCTGTTTGGGGCGGGCGAGGACGTCCTCCGTCTTGGGCGCGGGCAGAGCGGAAATGAGAGAGACTTTTGTTTCGTCCGCCGCCTCGGCTTTTTTCGCCTTTAAATAATCGGCGTTCAGCCCGAACCGCTTGTCGCCCGCGTCGCCGTCGCGATACATGACGAAGCGGGGAAGGAGAAGTTTGCCCGCAAATTCCATCGCGTGACGAGAGCCGCTCCCGCCCCTGCCGACGGAATAGCTCGCTATCATGACGACGGCTTTTGAGTAGAGTGCCTGCAACCTGTCCCTTTGAATAAACCTGTCAATCGCCTCGCTGCGCGTCTCGGGTTGGGTGAAATATTCGGTCACCAAAAGCCCGCCGCTTTCCGCGATTTTTTCGGCGAGACCGCGGTTGGATTGGGGATATATCCTATCCAACGGCGAGGGAAGCACGGCTATTGTCTTAGCCCCCGCGCCCACGCACACCCCGTGCGCAAGACCGTCGCAGCCCGCGGCAAGCCCGCTCACCACGCACGCGCCGCTTTCTGCAAGGCGGGAAACCATCTTCCTTTCCCGCTCCTCTATCTCCTCCGTCGGCGTGGTCGTGCCTATCACCGCGACGTTGTCGCAAAGATCGGAAAGCAGGGAGATGTCGCCCTTGTAAAAAAGCAGAAAAGGTCTGTCGCTCTGTTTGCACGCGCTGTTCACGGGCGGGAAATTTCCGTCGAACGCGCACACCATCGAACACCCGTTCCACTTGGGCTTATCCAACTCGGCGCGGAGGACGTCAACTTCGCTCTCCGCTTCCTTGGCGTATGCGGCGCTCTCGAAAGACGCGCGGTCGCCGTAGTCCCGCCAGAACTGCGCCGTCGATTTGATTTTTGTGCGCACGCAAAGGGAAAGCGTGCGCAATGAAATTTCGGAATAGACCATAATTACCTATCGGCGCACCCGCCGCGCGCCGACAAAACTACATTAAAATAGGGCGAAAAAGCGCTTGAATTTCCCCGTAGACCCCGCAATATGCCCCGACGAACGGGTTTATCGCGTTTTGCGGAAATTGCTTTAAAGCGTTTTGCACAGGCGAAAAAGCGCCTGCAAAAAATCATAAGCCCCTGCGCTGCGCCTTGCAACGCGGGGGCGAAAATTTGCGTTTAATTACAGATAAACAGCACGCCGAGGGTGTTCCTGCCGCAATGGCTGGTGACGATACTGCCCGCGACCGTCTCTATCACCTGTTCGAAATCGAACGTCTCCGCCACGCACTTTTTGGCGAGCTCCACAAGGCTCTCATCCGCGGTGCTGTGCGTTATAAAGCAGCGCGATTTGTCGTAATCGGGGAAGCTCTCCTTCAAGTCGGCGATATAATTTCTTATGCACCTCTCCATGCCGCCCATGTACTTCTTCTTGGCGATGAGCTGCCCTTCCGCGTTCTCCGCTATCATCGGGTGGAGTTTCAGGACCTTCGCGCCGATGAGCGCCGCAAGCGAGCACCTGCCACCCTTATGCAGATAGTCGAGCGCGTCGGGCACGAACGACGTGTTGACGCGGGGGCGAAGCGAGTTGACGTCTTTGACTATCTCGTCCGCGCTCTTGCCCGCGAGCGCGAAGTCGCACGCTTTGAGCACGAGCAAGCCCTGCCCTGTGGAGAGCGCGTGACTGTCGATAACTTTCACCTTTCCGCCGAACTCTTCCGCAGCCTTGCTCGCCGCGCTGTGCGACGAGGAAGCGAGCGAGGAGATATTGACGTGTATCAAGAAGTCATGCCCCTCTAAATTCTTTTTGAAGAACTCGGCGTATTCGTCCGCGCTGCCCGCCGCCGTCTTGGGGAGTTCCCCCGTCTTTGCGACGTATTCGAAGATGTCCTTAGGGACAATATCCACGCCGTCCTTGAAAAACTTCTCCCCCAACACTACCGAGAGGGGGAAAATGCCTATATCGTACTTTTCTATCAGTTCCGCGCTGAGGTCGCAGGTGGAATCGGAAGTCACTTTGATTTTCATAAAATCACCTCTTTTGTATGATTTTAACACACCCTCGGCGATTTTTCAATCAAATGAGCTATATTTACTTCAAATTATCTTCCGATTGCCCCGAAACGCTCGCTTTGCCCTTCAATATCGAGAAGATTATGGTGAAAGCCGCGTCTATGAACGACGCCACGAGGAACACTATCCACGACGGGTGCCATATCCCCCACACGCAACCTATGGTGACGTATATCACCGCCGCGAGCAGCATTATAGCAAGGCTCAAAGCGTGCTCCAATGCGTCGTAAAATTTCGCCTTTTTGTTCGCCTCTTCTCTTTTTGCGCCCGCCCTTTCGCCATTCGCCTCGCCGCCCGCCGAAACGCCTTTCGTCACGTCGCCGCGCATGAGGTCGTCCATCTTGACGTCAAACGTATCGCACAGCAAAATCAGCTTTTCCGTCTCGGGGAACGCCTCTCCCGTCTCCCATTTGGAGACCGATTGGCGGGAGACGTCGAGCTTTTCCGCGAGCTCCTCCTGCGTGAGTTTGTCGCGCTTCCTCAGATACTGAATATTTTCCGCAAATGACATAACCTACCTCCTTGTCTGCCCATTTATGATAGCGCGTTTTGCGGTGGAATACCACCCATTTTGAATTGCGATTGTGCAACTTACGGTTGCAAACGGCAAAAAAAGGGCGGATTTTAAGCAAAAAGCCCGCAAAATCCGCCGAAAATTATATTTTACTTTACGCAGTCCGCATACAGGGGGAAGCACGCGCAGAGCGAAGCGACTTCGCCTTTCACATACTCGTACGCCGCCTGTTTTTCCTCTATAACGCGCGTTATCAGGCGGGCGATAGTCCTCGCCTCGTCCTCTTTCATTCTGCGGCTGGTCATAGCGGGCGTGCCTATTCTTATGCCGCTCGTGACGAAAGGCTTTTGCGTGTCGAACGGAATTGCGTTCTTGTTGACGGTTATGTTGACCTCGTCGAGCATCTGTTCAAGCTCCTTGCCCGTCATCCCCTTGGAAGTCAAATCGAGTAAAATCAGGTGGTTGTCCGTCCCGCCCGAGACCATATTGACGCCCGACTTTGCGAATTCGTCCGCCATCGCCGCGGCGTTTTTGACTATCTGCTTCTGATACTCTTTGAACTCGGGGGCGAGGGCTTCTTTGAACGCCACCGCCTTTGCCGCGATTATGTGCATTAAAGGTCCGCCCTGCACGCCCGGGAAAACCGCCTTGTCTATCATCTTGCCGTACTCTTCCTTGCACATGATGACGCCGCCGCGCGGTCCGCGCAAGGTCTTGTGGGTGGTAGTCGTCACAAAGTCCGCATAGGGCACGGGCGAGGGGTGAACGCCCGCCGCGACGAGCCCCGCTATGTGCGCTATGTCCACCATCATGTACGCGCCGACCTTATCGCAAATCTCCCTTATGCGCTTGAAATCTATCACGCGGGGATATGCGCTCGCGCCCGAAACTATCATCTTGGGCTTGCATTGCAGGGCGATTTTTTCCATCTCGTCGTAATCGATGACCTGCGTATCTTCCCTGACGCCGTAGGGCACGATATTGAAGTACTTGCCCGAGATATTGACGGGCGAGCCGTGGGAAAGATGTCCGCCGTGCGCGAGATTCATGCCCATAACCGTGTCGCCGGGCTGCAACGCCGCGAAGAACACCGCGAGGTTCGCGCTCGCCCCCGAATGAGGCTGGACGTTGCAGTATTCGCAGCCGAACAGCTCCTTGACCCGCTCGCGGGCGAGGTCCTCCGCAATATCCACAAAACGGCAGCCGCCGTAATACCTGTGCGCGGGATAGCCCTCGGCATATTTGTTGGTGAGATGACTTCCCGCCGCCGCCATCACCGCGGGTGAGACGAAATTTTCGCTCGCGATGAGCTCTATATTGCCCTGCTGACGACCAAGTTCCAGCCGCAACGCCTCGGCGATTTCGGGGTCGGTTTGTTCTATAAGAGAGATATCTATCATAGTAAGCTCCGTAATATGTATTTTTATCTATTTTATCACACTTTTTATACATATTCAAGGATTTGAGACTTGCTTTTTCTCGCGCCAAAGCAGAAAAGCGCTTGAAAGCGCCAAAAAGCGAGACGAAAGCGGTAAAAGTTGGGGCGAAAGAAATAAAAGCGGGGGCGACTTCCCCTTAACTCTACCTTAAATCTGCTTATGAAAACCAATATTATGATTTAACAAAAATCCCCTTGCTTTTATTCGAGGTTTAGAATATAATATATACATAAAAAGCGAGGTGTTCAATGCTCAGTTACATATCCGCGAAAGAAGCTGCGGAAAAGTGGAATATTTCACAACGGCGCGTGGCGATTCTTTGCGGTGAAAACCGAATAGACGGGGCGATGATGGTAGGCAATATGTGGATAATTCCGAGCAATGCCGAAAAGCCCATAGACAAACGCACCGTAAGGCGCGAAACAGAGCGCAAAATCACGCTCAAACCCTTTGTAAAATGGGTAGGCGGAAAGGGGCAGCTTATCGACGAGCTCGAAAAAATGCTGCCCTCAAATGGGGATAAAGTCCTGACAAAGTACTGTGAGCCCATGGTCGGCGGCGGCGCGCTTCTTTTCAACGTGCTTTCCAAATACAATTTTTCCGAGCTCTATATCAGCGACATAAACCCCGAACTTATCAACGCATACAACGTGATAAAAGAAAATGCAGATACGCTGATTGCGCGGTTAAAGGAAATGCAGCTGAACTTTTTGCCTATGGACGACAACGGCAGAAAGTTTTTCTACTATTCCGTTCGCGATAAATTCAATTCAACGCAATTAACTGCGGAGACGTCTGCCGAAAAGGCGGCATATTTCATATTTTTGAACAAGACCTGCTTCAACGGGCTATATAGGGTGAACCGCAAAGGACAATTCAACGTCCCTATGGGCGCATACAAAAACCCGACTATCTGCGACGAGGAAAACCTGCTCAACATAAGCGGCGCACTGCAAAACGTCACCATTGTTTGCGGCGACTATTCGCTATCGAAAAAATTTATCGATAAAAACACATTTGTGTATCTCGACCCGCCGTATCGCCCCATATCCGAAACTTCGGGCTTTACTTCCTACAATGCAGACGCTTTCGACGACGCCGAACAAATCAGACTTTCCGAGTTTATTGACGACATCAACTCAACCGGCGCAAAGATTGTGTTGAGCAATTCCGATCCGCAAAATATAGATCCCGACGATAGATTTTTTGACGATTTGTATAAGTCATACAGCATAAGGCGCGTATCCGCTTGCCGCATGATAAACAGCAATGCGGATAGGCGCGGCAAAATAAACGAACTTATAATCAGTAATTAAAGGGGGAAACAGCAATGATAAAAAACGGGAAAGGCGGTGGAAACACCCGTACAGGACTTGTGTTTGAAGGCAAAGTCGATCTGGCAACTTTTTTAGACCAGCAACCGCATTATACCGTAACACAAGACAAGGTAAATTATGACGGCAAATTGGTAGCGAGAGTTTTCAAAAAAGAAGCCTTCTATAAAGTTTTTCTGAAAGAACTCGGCATCGATTGGAAACAATATATTTCAAAGAAACTTTTACCTGACGACAGCATATATGTGCTCTCCAACAATATTTTACATATTATCGAATGTAAACATCAGCAAGTCGCGGGTTCGGTAGACGAAAAATTGCAAACTTGCGATTTCAAGAAAAAAGAATACAAAAAACTTATGTCGCCCGCAAATATAGACGTGAAATATATCTATCTTTTGGACGAATGGTTCAGAAACGAGAAATATAAAGATGTGTTAGACTATATACAGTCTGTCGATTGCGACTATTATTTTGAATATATTCCTCTTACCCGACTTGGTTTACCTGTTCCGCCCGAATTGATCGCTGACTGACCATGGCTAAAAAAATATCTTTACAACCCGAAAATTTTGAACTTGAAACCAACACGGTTTGGGCGTTTCCCGACCGAGGAAAATGGGCGACTCACGATGCGAAATATCGTGGAAATTGGTCGCCGTATATCCCCCGCAACGTCATTTTGCGCTATTCCAAAGAGAACGACACCGTTTTGGATCAATTCGTCGGCGGCGGTACTACCGCAGTAGAGGCAAAACTCACGCACAGAAATTTTGTCGGTATAGACATAAACCCCAACGCAATAGAGCTATCAAAAAAGAAATGTGAGTTTGACTACGACACGCAGACAACCACAACACTTACCGTCGGCGACGCGCGTTCCTTGTCGATAGAAGACGACAGTATAGACCTTATATGTACTCACCCGCCGTATGCCGATATTATTCATTACAGCGAAGATATAGAGGGCGACCTATCGCGTTTGCCCGTAAAAGAATTCCTTTTTGAAATGGGAAAAGTCGCCGAAGAATGTTACAGAGTGCTTAAAAAGGACAAGTTTTGCGCTATCCTTATGGGCGACACAAGAAAAAAAGGAATGGTTCAGCCTCTCGCATTTGAAACTATGAGAATATTCGAGCTTGTCGGTTTTAAAACAAAAGAGATAATTATCAAAGAGCAACACAACTGCAAGGCGACGGGCTATTGGAAAACAAACAGCGTAAAGTTTAATTTCCTCTTGCTCGCGCATGAGTATCTGTTTGTCTTTAAAAAAAGTTAAAATGCGCAAAAAGTCGCGGAGTAAAATCCGCGGCTTTTTATACGCCCCGCCCAAAAAACACAGCCCGCCGCGCCTTTTTGAAAAGGCGCGGCGGGCGGAAATAATTTAATTATTTTTTCAACCTCTGCAATTTATTCCGCAAATCGCAAGACCTTATAATTAAGTCCGCAAATTGCAAATTATTAAACAATCAAGCATCTCACAAACTTCTCAGCCAACCCCGCAAATCGCAAATCACAGGTTGAAATCAATCCCGCAAGTTACAAATTCGCGTTAAAAAACTCTTCGGCTTCGCTCTGGGGCATGAATCCCACGGATTTTTCGACCAGCTCCCCGCCCTTGAAAATGCCTATCATGGGTATGCTCATTATGCCGTATTTCGCGGCGAGGTCGAAATTTTCGTCAATATTGACCTTCACAAAAACCGCCTTGTCGGCAAATTTTTCGCCGCACTTTTCGATGACGGGCGCGAGCATCTTGCAAGGTCCGCACCAATCGGCGAAGAAGTCGCAGACGACGGGCTTTTCACCCTTCAAAAGTTCGTTGAATTTTTCGGAATTTATCTTTTCTGCCATAACAGCCTCCCAAAATTTCTTCTCAAAGTTTATTATCCCTCAGATAGGAAAGAATATTCCCCGTCTTTATCCGGACGCTCGTTCCGTCCGCCATGTTTTTCAAGTCGCACTCGCCGGAAGCGAGCTCGTTTTCTCCTATGACAACCACGAACCTCGCCCCTATTTTATCGGCGAATTTGAGCTGTGACTTCACCGAGCGATTCATCTTGTCGCACTCGGCGCATATCCCGCTCGCGCGCAGAGTGCACGCCAGCTTGAAAGCCTCCGTCCTCGACCTTTCGTCCATGCCCGCTATGTAAATCTCGGGCGCTTTGGGCGGGGGGAAGTCAACCCCCGTATTTTCCATTAAAAGTATCAATCTTTCGAGCCCCGCGGCAAACCCTATCGCAGGCACGCTGCCGCCCCCGAGCTCTTCTATAAGACCGTCGTATCTGCCGCCTCCGCACACCGTTCCCTGCGCGCCTATCGAGGTGGAAACAAACTCGAAAACGGTGCGTGTGTAATAGTCCAGACCCCGTACTATGTCGGGATTAACGCTATATTTGACGTTTAAAACGTCGAGAAGCGACTTGACTTTTTCGAAGTGCGCCTTGCAGTCGGGGCAGAGATAATCCAAAATTTTGGGCGCGCCCGCCGTGATGGCTTTGCAGCCCTCTTCCTTGCAATCTATCATGCGCAGCGGGTTCTTTTCGAACCTCTCGTTGCAAGTCGGACACATCTTGGAAAGGTGGGGTCGGAAGTAATCTTTAAGCGCCTTGTTGTACTCCGCGCGGCAGCTCTTGCAGCCTATGGAATTGATCTCCAACTCCACGTCCTTTATCCCCAACTTGTCCAAAAATGACGAAGCCGCGAATATGACTTCCGCGTCCGTCTCCGCCTCCGCCGAGCCGAAAACTTCTATGCCGAATTGGTGGAATTCCCGCAAGCGCCCCGCCTGAGGACGCTCATAGCGGTAGCACGGGGTGAGGTAAAACGCCTTCAACGGCAGAGGCGAGCTCGAAAGTCCGTTTTCGATGAACAGCCTCGCCGCGCCCGCCGTGCCCTCCGGTTTCAACGTTATCGACCTGCCGCCCTTGTCCTCGAAGGTGTACATCTCCTTGGTGACGACGTCGGTCGTCTCCCCGACTCCGCGGGCAAACAGCTCGGTGTGCTCGAACACGGGCGTGCGTATTTCCTTTATGGCGAACTCCTCCGCCGTGCGCCTTGCGGCGTCCTCCACGAACCGCCACTTGTGCGATTCGGACGGCAAGACGTCCTTTGTTCCCTTAGGTATGGTTATCATAGCGCCCCCTTACAAAATGTACTTGCGCATGTCGCGCGCGCTTATTATCTTATCGAGGTGCTCTTCGACGTATTTCGCGTTGACTTCCACCGTCACGAGGGGATAATCGTTCCCGCCCGCGTTGAATGAGATGTCTTCAAGCAGATACTCCATGACGGTGTGCAGCCTGCGCGCGCCGATGTCCTCCGACGTGTTGTTGAGGTCCACCGCGACTTCCGCAATGCGCTCTATCGCGTCGGGCTTGAACTGCAAATCGATGTTGTCCACGCCGAGAAGCGCGGCGTACTGCATGGTTATCGCGTTCTGCGGCTGCGTGAGGATATTTACGAAATCCTGCTTCGTCAGACTTTTCAGCTCCACCTGTATGGGGAATCTGCCTTGCAGCTCGGGTATGAGGTCCTCCACCTTTGACACGTGGAACGCGCCCGCCGCGATGAAGAGAATGTAGTCCGTGCGGACGGGACCGTACTTCGTCATGACCGTACAGCCCTCTACGATGGGCAATATGTCGCGTTGAACGCCCTCGCGGGAGACGTCCGCCCCCTGGTTGCCCTTGCCCGCTATCTTGTCTATTTCGTCTATGAATATTATGCCGTCGTTTTCCGCGCGGCGTATCGCCTCGCTGTTTACGGCGTCGTTGTCTATGAGCTTATCCGCCTCTTCCGCGATGATTAAATTCTTCGCTTCTTTGACGGTTATGCGGCGCTTCTTTTTCTTGTTCACGCCCAGCCCGTTGAAGATAGAGCCGAGGTCTATCGCCGCGCCCTGCCCCGGGGAAAGTTCCAGCGGCTTGGGGTTGTCCGCAACTTCTATCTCTATCACGGTGTTGTCGTACTTGCCCTCGTGAATGGCGTCCACGAGGTTGCGTTCGAACACCTCTTTCGACGTTTCGCCCCGCTCGTCTTTGAGATTTTCCATGAGCACTTTGGCTATCCTGCGCTCAGCAAACGCCGTCGCCTTGTAGCTGACTTCCTGCGTCTTTTCCTCTTTCACGAGGCGTATCGCGCACTCGGCGAGGTCGCGCACCATAGACTCCACGTCCCTGCCGACATAGCCCACTTCGGTGTACTTCGTCGCCTCGACCTTCAAAAAGGGCGCTTTGACGAGCTTTGCAAGCCGCCTTGCGATCTCTGTTTTGCCCACGCCGGTAGGACCTTTCATGATGATGTTCTTGGGCGTGACTTCGTCCTGCATTTCGGGTGACAGGCGGGAGCGGCGGTAGCGGTTGCGCAGCGCAACGGCGACTGCCTTTTTCGCCTCGTCCTGACCTATTATATATTTGTTCAGTTCGTGAACTATCTGTTTGGGCGTCATGTCCATAAATTTATCTCCTTACACGTCAAACATTACGCTAAAAGGGGCGTACCCCCCCCCGCGAATATATGCCATTAAACACATTCCACTTTGATATTGTCGTTAGTGAAAACGCATATCTCGCTCGCTATTTTGAGCGATTTGCTCGCGATTTCTTCCGCCGTGAAATCAGTGTTCTGCACGAGGGCGCGCGCCGCCGCGAGGGCGTAATTGCCGCCGCTGCCTATCGCCGCTATCCCGTCGTCGGGTTCGATGACTTCTCCCGTGCCCGAAACTATCAACATGCTCTCGCTGTCAGCGACTATCATAAGCGCTTCAAGCTTTCTTCCCATCTTATCGCCCCGCCACAGCTCGGCGAGCTCGACCGCGGAACGCATCAGATTGCCCGAATATTTATTGAGCATGCCCTCGAATTTTTCGCTCAGCGAAAAGGCGTCGGAAACCGAGCCCGCAAAGCCCAAGACGACTTTGCCGCCGTAAATCCTCCTCACCTTAGTCGCGCTGCTCTTGAAAATTACGCTCTCGCCCATGGTGACCTGTCCGTCGCCCGCGATAGCCGTCTTGCCATTTCTCTTTACGCCGCATATGGTGGTGGCGTGAAATTCCACAGACATAATTTTAACCTCTCGTTTTTAACCTGTTTTCCGCGCGCTTTCCCGCGCTTACGTCAACTGCCGCGCCGCCTCATTTCAAGACGCCGCCGCACATTTCAAACGCCTATTTATAAGACGTCGCCGCGCCCGCCGCATGATAAAGCATAAGCGGGGCACATAACTTATATAAACCTTTTTAAGCCGACTTCAAACCGCAAACGCAGATTTAAAGAACGGTTGCGACAAATTTATCGATATCTTCGAGCGCGCGCCGCGCGAGATAGGAGTATCTCTCTTTTTTGTCGCGCATTCTCTGCGCGGGCGCGGGCAGTATGCCGAAATTGGCGTTCATCGGCTGAAAATTATCCGTAGACCCCGCAATATGCGCCGACAAAGCGCCCAAAACCGTGGTCGCAGGGGGAATTATCGCCTCGTTTCCTGAGAGCTTTCTCGCCATATGCACGCCGCAGAGCAAGCCGCTCGCCGCGCTCTCCACATAGCCTTCCACGCCCGTCATCTGTCCCGCGAAAAAGACCGTGGGCTCGCCTTTGAGCGAAAAATCGGCGTTGAGGCAATCGGGGGAATTGAGGTAGGTGTTGCGGTGCATGACGCCGTAGCGCAAAAACTCCGCCTCCGCCAGCGCGGGAATGAGCGAAAACACCCGCCGCTGTTCGGGGAATTTCATATTTGTCTGACATCCCACGAGGTTGTACGCGGCGCCCTCGGCGTTTTCCTTTCTCAGCTGCAAAACGGCGTAGTATTTTCTGCCCTCGCCGTCGCGCAGCCCCACGGGCTTGAACGGTCCGAACCTCAGCGTATCCCGCCCGCGCGCCGCCATGACCTCTATCGGCATGCAGCCTTCGAATATCTCGCCCCTTTCGAAATCGTGCAAAATCGCCCTCTCCGCGGAAAGCAATTGTGAGACGAACAGCTCGTATTCGTCCTTGTCCATCGGGCAGTTTATGTAGTCGTCGCCGCCCTTGCCGTATCTGTCGCCCGCAAACGCCCTGTCCATGTCTATGCTCTCGCGCGCGACTATTGGTGCGGAAGCGTCGTAAAAGTGCAGAGGCGCGCCCAACTTTTTCTCTATCGCCGCGGCGAGCTTTTCTCCCGTCAGCGGACCTGTCGCAATTATGCACGGCGCGTCGGGGATGTCCGTAACCTCTTCGCACACGCACTTTATCTTGGGGTGACATCTCACGGCTTGCGTCACATACGCCGAAAATTTAACCCTGTCCACGGCGAGAGCGCCGCCCGCGGGCACTGCGCTCATCTCGGCGGCTTTCATCGTCAGCGAGCCCAACCGCCTCATCTCCTCTTTCAAAAGTCCGCACGCGTTGGAATAGGGGTCTGCGCCCTTCAAAGAATTGGAACAGACGAGCTCGGCGAAATCCCCGCTCTTGTGCGCGGGGGAAAGTTTTTTCGGCTTCATGTCGCAGAGAGTGACGTCCAACCCACGCTGCGCGAGAAAGTACGCGGCTTCGCACCCCGCGAGCCCCGCGCCGACGACCTTAATCATCTTCCTCTTTTTCTTCCGTCGGGCGGGAATATCCGCACTTTTTGTCCGAACACTCCACTTTCTTGCCCCGCCTTACCAAGAACTTCCCGCACTTGGGGCACTTGTCGCCCGTGGGGACGTCCCAGCTGAGGAACTTGCACTCGGGATAGCCCGTGCAGCCGTAATATATCTTGCCGTTTTTGGAGGACATTCTGCGCATCGGCTTGCCGCACTCGGGGCACTTGCCCTCCGTCTTTTCTCCCGCGCGCGCGTTGCCGTCGGGCTTTTTCGCGGGCTGTTTCGCCCCGCAGACGGAACATTCCAGATATCCGCCGTACTTGCCCTTTTTGAGGAGAAGCACCCCGCCGCACGACGGGCATTTCTGTTCGGACACCTTGACGTCTATCGGCAGAATGGAAGAACACTCGGGGTAGTTCGGGCACGCCAGAAACTTGCCGTACTTGCCGCTCTTCACCACCATGTTCGCGCCGCACTTGGGGCAGCGCACGTCGGATATCTCCACTTCCGTTTCGCTGACTATATTCGAGCACTTGGGGTAGTTCGAGCAGGCGAGGTATTTCCCGTACTTGCCCGTGCGCCTTATCATGGGGCTGCCGCATTTTTCGCATATGACGTCCGTCTGTTCGTCGCCGTCGCACGCGGCAAAGCGCAATTTTTCCGCAAAGGTGGGATAGAACCCCGCAATTATCGTGTGCCAATCTATTCCGCCCTCTTCTATCTTGTCGAGCTCTTCTTCCATCTTGGCGGTAAACCCGACGTCCATTATGTCGTCGAAATAGTGCACGAGCATATCCGTTATCTTATACGCGACGGGCGTGGGCTTCATGTACTTGCCGTCCTTTTCCACGTACTTGCGCTTTGTGAGCACGGAGATAATGGAAGCGTATGTGGAAGGTCTGCCGATGCCCTTTTCGTCCATCGTCTTTACGAGCGACGCGTCGGTATATCTGAGCGGCGGGCGGGTGAACTTCTGTTCGTACGCGAGGGATACGAGATTGAGCGGGTCGCCTTCGCTCAAAGGGGGCAGGAGCTTTCCGCTCTCTTCCTCTTCGCCCTCGCCGCTCTGCGCCTGCTGATACGCCGCGGTGAACCCAGCGAAAATGAGCGCCTTGCCGCTCGCCTTGAACACGTAGCCGCTGTTCGTCGCCTCCACCTGCATGGAATTATATCTCGCTTCCGCCATCTGGGAAGCTATGAATCTATCGTAAATTAGCTTGTAGACGTTGTAATGTTTCTTGTCGAGGAACTGCTTCACGCTCGCGGGGGTGACGGCGAGATTTATAGGTCTTATCGCCTCGTGCGCGTCCTGCGCGCCCTTCTTGGGGGAGTAATAATTGGGCTTAGACGGCACATATTCCGCACCGTACGCCTGTTTTATGAACTGCAAGGCGTTCTGCTGCGCTTCCTGCGCGACGCGCACGGAGTCCGTCCTTATATAGGTGATGAGCGCGATGTGATCTCCGCCGACGTCCATGCCCTCGTACAGGTGCTGCGCTACCATCATCGTCTCGGGAGAGGACATTCCGAACTTGTTGGAAGCGTCCTGCTGCAAGGAAGAAGTCGTGAACGGCGCGGGCGCGTGCTGCTTCGTCTCCCCGCTCTTGACCTTTGTCACGGTGAACTTGCCGCTGTTCAGCGCCGCCTGCACCTTTTCCGCCGCCGCGCCGTCTATCGATACGCCGCTCTTTTTGAGCTGATACACCGCCTTGAAGGGCGAATATTTCCCCTGCGTATCCGAAAGGTTTGCGGTGAACGTGTAATATTCTTCGGGCTTGAAGGAGGTTATCTCCCTCTCCCTGTCAACTATCAGCCTGAGCGCGACGGACTGCACTCTCCCCGCCGAAAGTCCGTCCTGTATGCGGTTGTTGAGAAGGGGCGAAAGTTTGTAGCCCACCAACCTGTCGAGCACCCTGCGCGCCTGCTGCGCGTCCACAAGATTGTAGTCTATCTTGCGGGGATTTTTGAGCGCGTTTATGACCGCGTTGGGGGATATCTCGTTGAACTCCACCCTGTTGAGCCCGTTTTCGTCCATTCCGAGAACGGTCTGCAAGTGCCAGCTTATCGCCTCGCCCTCGCGGTCGGGGTCGGTCGCAAGATAGACCCTGTCCGCCCTCTTCGCCTCTTCCGAAAGCCTCTTGATGACGTCTTTCTTGCTGGGCGTTATCTCATAGCGGGGTTCGAAATTTTCGGTTATCTTTACGCCGAGGGTGCGCTCGGGCAAGTCCCTTACGTGCCCGCCCGACGCGTCCACGCGGAACTTACCTTTCAGATATTTCGAGATTGTCTTTGCCTTGGAAGGCGATTCCACTATTATCAGATCCATATAATATTTACTTCCTTTCGCGGGTTGCGCCCGCTTCCGATATTTACGATTTTATTTGCGCTTATTTTGTGTGATTTCCACCTGCGCAACCGCATATTTGCCGCATATTGCGGGGTCTATGCGCATTTCTTTTAACTTTTATCTTCATTTCACCGCCGCGAATTTGTTGCCGCCCGTCCTGACGAGCAGCCCTTTGATTTCGAGCAGCGAGCAGATGACGGTTATCTCGCTCGTGCTCTTTCCCGTCAGCGCGGCTATCTTTTCCGCATGCAGTTCGCCCTCGCTCCTGAGCGCGTCCATGACTGCCGCTTCGTCGCCGTCGAGTTCCTCATCGCTCTCCCTTTCGCCGCACTCTATGCGCATAGCCGCGAGGACGTCCTCCGCCCTGTCGCAAAGATACGCGCCGCTTTTTATAAGATTGTTACAGCCCTCGCCCGAGGCGACGCCGATATTGTAGGGGAACGCGAACACGTCCTTGCCGTAGTCGAGCGCGTAATTCGCCGTGGAAAGCGCGCCGCCGTTTATCCCCGCCGAGACTACGAGCACTCCTTCCGCAAGCCCCGCGAGCACGCTGTTGCGCAGCGCGAACATGTACTGCAAAACGGGCGTTGCGGGCGGGAAAATGCTTATCGAAAGCCCCCGCTCTTCCACCATTTTAAGCGTGACGTCGGAATTGGCGTGACCGCCCGGCAAAACGCATATCACGTTTCCCGAATCCAACGCGCCCAAAGCCGCGGCGCGGTCCGCTCCGTCAGCTACTCCCGTCGCTATGACGACGTACGCGGAGAGTTCCTTACATATCGCCTTGCACTGTTCGAGGGTCTGCGCGGACGACTTCCGCGAGCCCACCACGCAGAAAATGCGCTTTTTAAGAAGTTCCGCATTGCCGCGCGTGTACAGCACGAGGGGGAACGGGTCGATATGCCGCAAGCCGTCGGGATAGAACGCGCTCTTTGCCGTCACGCATTTCACGCCCGCCTTTTCGAGCGAACAGAAAATCCTGTCGCGATAGTCGGGCGAGCGGAAATCTTCCCTCAATTTATTATATACTCCCGCGCCGCAACTTTTAATCAGTTCGCTTTCATAAATCGCGCTTTTTTCGCCACCCTTTTGCGAGGCGAGGAGAAGTTTTTTGCCGCGGACGTTGAGGTCGCGGAAGCTGTCCGCGATTATGACGTCGGCTTCTTCCCGTGTGTAATTCATAGCCCTCTTTTGCAAGTTTTGCGCCTTATATTTCATTCGCCGCCATATATGCGGCGGGCAATGGGGAAATTCAGGTGATTTCCACTATGCTTTGTCGGGGAAATTTATTTGATTTCCCCTTTGCTTTAATTGGGAAATTCAGGTGATTTCCCCTTTGCTTTGTCGGCTTGATTCATATAGTAAATTTAAAAGAATTTTGCCGACCTGAACGGAATCTTTCATTTAAATTATTGTGCTGTCGAAATTGCGGTAACCCGCGGCTTCGAGGATATGTTTGGGCTTTATTTCCGTAGAAAGGTCCAGATCGGCTATCGTCCGCGCGACCTTTATTATGCGCGAACGGGCGCGCGCGGAGAGGTTGAGCCTTTCGAACGCGCTCTTTAAAATTCTCTCGCACTCTGGGCTGAGGCGGCAGAATTTCTTTATCTGCCTTTCGCCCATGTCGGCGTTGACGTTTATTCCCTCTTCGTCGATAAACCGCTCGCGCTGGATAGCCCTCGCCCGCTCGACGCGCGCTTTGACGCACGCGCTGCTCTCCTCCTCGCCTTCCGAAGCGAGGTCGTCGTATTTCACGCTGTCCACTTCCACCTGCAAATCTATCCTGTCGAGGAGAGGTCCAGAAATCTTCCCGCGGTATTTGCGTATCTGGGCGGGAGTGCAGGTGCAGGGCTTATCGGGCGAGCCGAAGTTGCCGCAGGGGCAGGGGTTCATGCTCGCGCACAGTATGAAGTCCGCGGGGAAGGTTATCGCGCCGCCCGCCCTCGTGACGGTTATTTTGCCGTCCTCCAACGGCTGACGCAGCGATTCGAGCGCGCTTCGCGAATACTCGGGCAGCTCGTCCAGGAACAGCACGCCGCGGTGCGCCTTGGAGATTTCCCCAGCCTTTATCTTTGTGTTGCCGCCCCCGCAAAGGGAGACGGTCGTCGCGGTATGGTGAGGAGTGCGGAAAGGTCGCAAAGACACGATTCCCTCTTCGTTCAATTCCCCCGAAACCGAGAGTATTTTGGTGACTTCCAACGCCTCTTCGAACGTCATGTCGGGCATTATCGTGGGTATGCAGCGCGCGAGCATAGTCTTGCCCGTCCCGGGAGGACCCGAAAGCAGTATGTTGTGCCCGCCCGCAACGGCTATTTCCAGCGCGCGCTTCGCCACCGCCTGACCGCGCACAAGGCTGAGATCGCAATTATATGACGACTTGTTTTTCGCCGCCTCGAAGCTGCGCACTTCCACGGGCGCAAGCTCCTCTCTGCCCGAGAGGAAATCGAACGTCTCGCGCAGATTTTCGGGCGCGTAGACCTCTATCCCCTCGATATAGCTCGCCTCGTTTGCGTTGGCGCGGGGCACGATAAACTTGGTATATCCGCGGCTCTTTGCCGAAATGAGCACGGGCAGAATACCCGTGACGGGGCGAAGCGAGCCGTCAAGGGCAAGTTCCCCCATCATCACATAGCCGCTCAAATCGGCGGTCAGCTGTTCGCTTGCGGCGAGCAGTGAAATCGCTATCGGCAGGTCGTATTGCCCGCCCTCTTTTTTGATGTCCGCGGGCGCGAGATTGACGGTTATTTTGTTTACGGGAAAGCGCAGCGAGCTGTTGCGGATAGCCGAAAACACCCTCTCTTTGCTCTCCTTTACGGCAGTATCGGGAAGCCCGACCAGCTCGTATGAGACAACGCCTTTGTTGATGTCCGTCTCCACTTCGACGGGAACTCCGTCCAGCCCTATCAGCGCATAGCTTATGATTTTGGATAACATCTTTCGTACCTTAAATTACCCGTTTCAAATTAAAAACCCGCTGCGCTTTCGCGCAACGGGAGCTTTTTTAATTATCTGATTTCCTGTATCTTTGCCGCCTTGCCGGTGAGACCTCTCAGATAGTAGAGCTTAGCCCTTCTTACCTTGCCCTTCTTGACCACCGTTATCGACGCGATTTTAGGGGAGTGAACGGGGAACGTTCTTTCCACGCCTACGCCGAACGAAAGACGGCGCACGGTGAAACTTTCGCGGATACCGCCGTGCTTTTTCGCTATGACAACGCCTTCGAAGTTCTGGATTCTCTCCTTAGTGCCTTCGATGACCTTGAAGCCCACCCTTACCGTGTCGCCTACGTTGAATACGGGCACACTCTCTTTCATGCCTTCCTTTTCGATTGCTTCAACAAGTTTGCTCATGACTTTTCCTCCATTTACCAAGTATTCATGCCCGTTATTGCAGAGGAATACCCGAAGTCTTAAATGATTTTCAGTGATTTTCGCGTTTGCTTTAATATATTAACAGACGATTTTACAAAAATCAACTCATTTAAGGGGGGTATATCGCAATTTTCACACAAATATTTTCCCTGCCCGCAAATATGTCGATTTCCACAAAGCCTGCCCTTGATTGCTTTTCTTGTTAGATAGACGACTTTATACCGCCCGCCCGTCGGTTTTATTAAAATTTTCCCGCAAACGCATACGGTGATGATTCC
>CANREX010000005.1 GCA_947629735.1 uncultured Clostridia bacterium | reverse complement strand
GCCCTTTTTCCGCGCGATAAAATCGCGCTCCCTCTCCCCACTTCCCTATCTATGGAAGTGGGGAGATATAGTGTAGGGCGCTAATTAAGGGGTTGTCATTTCGACCGATTGAGAGCGCAACGCGCTCGATAGAGTCGAGGAATCCCCTTGTGGTGGTAGGGAGTAATTTAAGTGTGACTGTCATTCCGAGCCTGTCGAGGAATCCGGCTGGGGTATGTCATATAAAAATTACCAAAGCGCAATGGAATACCGAATTCTTCGGCTTCGCTAACGCTACGCTCAGAATGACAAGGGGGGGGGTAGGGTGTGTCGCCCTCGGCAGAATGACAGTGAAAAATAATAATTACTCACGCCGCACTCCTAAATTTCCAACTCCTTTATCCTTTCTCTCAGATATTGCGCGCGGGCGGGGGATATTTCAAAGCTCCATTTCACGGGCGCAATCGCCTTTCCTTTAAGGTCTTTATATGAAAACCTCGCCGTCTTGTCGCGGTAGGTATCGTTCCATTTGTCGAACAGTTCGCTCTTTATATGCCCGTCGAGGGTGCAGTTTATAAATTCGCACATGCCGAAGTCTCTCCAAGGCCGCGCGAGATAAACGCTGTCCTTGCCCGCGCCCCCGCACACGAACGCGCAGTCGCAGAATACGTACCCCGTCTCGCACGCGAGGGGGTGGGAGGGAGCGGCGACATAGCCCGTTCCCCGCGCGTCCGCGGTGGAAATCAGCTCGCAGCCCAAAAAGTAGGCCTCCGCGCCGCCGAAGATGAAGTCCACAGTGCCGTAAATGCGGCAATTTTTATAGATCTGCACCGAGCCGCCCTGCATATACAGCTGTTCGCGCGGGATAAAGCCGTCGTAGTAGGCGGGGTCGGGCGTCAAACCGGAGTATCTCACGACTAGGTCGTCGGGGAAGGGGGCGGTGAACAAAGTGTCCTGCGTGGAGCGCAAGTCGACGTCAACCGCCTTGAAAGAGCGGGCGTTTACCGAGAGGGCGACGCACTGCCCGACGCTTTCGGGGTGGGCGTTGGAATTTTCTATCGTGAGGTTGCTTATCTCCACGTTTTCGCCCGTGACGCACACGGTAAAAGTGCGGAACGTATTGTATTCTCCGCCGTCGGGATGGGGTTTTCTCGCGTAGTCGTCGTAAGAAATGACAGTTGTTTCACGCCCTTCGCCAATTATTTTCAGACCGTTGCGGCGTATGACGATTTTGCGGTTATAAACGCCGTTTTTCAAATATATAGTAGTATTATCGGGGCAGTTATCCAATATATCCTGCAAATTATCAGCAGGGGAAAGGGTGATTTTGTTCATAAAAAAACTCTCCTTTGACATAATCGATTATATCACAAATTTTTTTGTGAAACAATTAAAAAAAGTATTGATTTTTATTTACCCCCGTGTTATAATGATTAAGCTAAGTGTGATAATATAACATTATTGCGCCCTGAATTTTGTGAATAATTACGTAATATGCGAAAAAACGGTTCAAGATTGATATCAATCGGGCAGTACAGGACGACCGATTTGGTAATCTTCGCGGTTATATTGATTATTTTTGATCTGTTGGAATACTATGCGTCGATTTTATTTGGCACAGCCGCGATATTTTCGTTTTCCCTGACAGTCCCCATAACATTGTTGGTAATGATGCGGTGGGGATGGTATAGTGTTTTTTATGCGGTAGGCGACGGAATTCTCCTTTCCCTGCTGTATAACCGGACCATGTGGCAAAGCTATTTGAGTTATGGCGTAGGCAGCGGCGCGCTGATGTTGATGCTGCTTGTGCTGAAATTTGCGGGGAAGGAAAAGATAGCGTCCAAATATTATTGGACGGCGCTGTTTGTGACGGGCGGCTGGGTATTGCAGAATCTGGCGATAACGGCGCTCAACGCGATATGCGGTTTCCCGTTCGTATCGAGTTTGTCGTCGAATTTCGGCTTCGGGCTGACGGGGCTTCTGTCGTTGGCGATGGCGATAGTGATAACGCTTGTGCTCAGAAAGCTCGACGGCATGTACGAAGATCAGCTCACGTATTTAAAGCGCGTCAAGGGCGAGCAGGAAGAAAAGCGGCGTCAGGCGGAGCGCGGCGAGGACGTCTTGGAGTTCGATGAAGAGGACTTCGCCGTACTTAACAAAGACAACGACTTGTATTGACAATATATAAATAATGATAAGGGAATTCAAAGCGGGCAAGCCGTTTTGAAGCGCGCGAAAGCGAAAAGCGCAAAGAAAGAGCGTTAAAAGCGAAAAGCGCGGATAACAGGCGCAAACAAAAGCGCAAAGACGATAAGGGTTAAGATATCAAAGCGGGGATAACCGTTTTGAGTAGTTTTTTAGCAAAATGTTATGGAGGGAATCTGAATGTTCAAAATGAAATGTGATGATTTCCTTACCTACGACGAGGCGACGGGCACATACTCGATGCCGGCAGAGCAGCAGGTAAGGGATCAGACAGAAAAGAACAGATGGCGCACCATAGGTCTTGCGGTATTGAAGGATTGGCGGTTATACGCAATGCTTCTGCCGATGATTTTGGTGTACGTTCTGTGGCGTTATGCTCCGATGACGCAGCTGCTCGGCGCGTTTAAGGACTATAAAACGCCGGGCGCAAACGGCAACACCGACAACATGAATTGGTACGGTGTCAACAACTTCCTGGATATATTTGTAGGCTCGCAAGCGACTAAATTCTGGCCTGCGTTCAGGAACACGTTTATAATAGCGTTCTATAACCTGTTATTCGGTTTCCCGATGCCTATAATTTTGGCATTGTTCTTCAACGAGATCAAGTCCAACGTAGTCCGTTCGACCGTACAAGTCCTCGTTTATCTGCCGAAGTTCCTTTCGACGGTTATCGTAACCTCGATAGCGCTTATTCTTCTCAACGGCAGCGATAAAGGCGATTATGGTGCGGTTGCCAAATTGATATCTTTATTCGGGCCTAACAACGTTCCTTTAAAAGAGGCGTTGGTCGGCGGCATTTTCTTTGACGCGAGATATTTCCGCGCGCTGTATGTAATTACGGAGCTATGGGAACACGCGGGCTATGATTCGATCGTATTCTTCGCGGCGGTAATAGCCGTCTCGCCGACATCATACGAGGCGGCGCAGATAGACGGTGCGGGCAAGATGCAGCAGATGCGCTACGTCGTAATACCCAGCATACTTTCCACCGTCGTCATAATGCTTATAATGAAGATAGGCGGACTTCTCTCCGTAGGATATGAAAAAGTTTACCTGCTTCACTCGACCGGCAACGACTCGGCGTCTCAGATAGTCGCGACGCTCGCAAACAGCTGGGGCGACGGCAAGGGTATCGCGGCTGAAATGACCAACAACCTGATCGGTATGATTCTGGTTATCGGCGCGAATACCGTATCCCGCAAGGCGGCGAACGTTTCGCTGTACTAAGGAGGGCAAGGCTTTATGAAAAGAAAAACAGAAGTATCAGAGCTTATATTCAAAATTGTAGCTTATGTCTTCATGGTAGTCTTTGCGCTCTTGTGCTTATATCCTCTGATATTCGTGCTTGCGGGCGCGTTCAGTTCGAGCGAGGCGGTTTCCAGCAACCAGGTCGTTCTCTGGCCCGTGATAGGCGGCGGCGCAGACGGCGCGTATAGATTCGGTTTTGCGGTAGAGGCGTTTAAGTACGCGTTCAACTACAATATGTTCTGGGTCAGCTACGCGAACACGATATTCGTTGCGTTCCTCGGCACGGTTTGGTGCTTGGTATACTCCATACTCGGCGCGTACGCGCTTTCCAAGAAGAGATTGATAGGCAGACACGGCTTCAACTTCTTCCTCGTATTCACAATGTGGTTTGCAGCAGGTATAATTCCCACCTTCTTGAACTACAAGGTGACGGGTGATACGCTCGCGACGCTTGTCGGCGGAAAGACTTGGAGCGACATCGACTTGAAGTGGCTGATAGTTCTTGCAATGGGCATGAACGCGACCAACATAATTCTGTTGAGGAACTCTTTCGAAGGTGTTCCCACAGAAATCGAGGAGGCGGCGAGGATAGACGGCGCGACCGAATTGCAGGTCCTTATGAACGTATATATCCCCATGAGCAAGGCGACTATCGCAACCGTCGCGCTCTTCTTCGGAATTTCCCGTTGGAACGGCTATTTCTGGGCGTACAAAGTATCCAACGCGGCAAACCAGTCGTACAGTTGGCCCGTGCAGGTTCTCGTGCGCGACATTATAGAGAAAGAGACGGATATAACGGGCACGTACAACGCCGATAATACTCACGATTTCCAGAGTGTAGGACAGGCGACGAGCACGCTGTATTCCTTCATAGTTCTGAGCATTATCCCCATCCTCGTAATTTATCCCTTCATACAGAAGTACTTCGCGAAGGGCGTAAATATGGGCGGCGTAAAAGAGTAAAGACAAAGACGTAGTTTAATTAAAGATTAAATAGGTAAAAAACCTTTTAATAACAAAAATAAAATAAGGAGAAAGATAAATGAACAAGACAAAGAAAATTGCCATTGCGGCGGTTTCGCTCGTAATGGCAGGAACGATGGCTTTCGGCATCGTCGGTTGCGGCCCTACGGAAGAAGAACTTCCCGATGGCTGGAATGATGCGGGTACTATTGAAAGAAATCCCGACTTCAAACCCACCGTTGATGCGAACGGCAAACTTTCCTGGACAGATAACACCCAGATCAACGTCAACATCATAGACTCTGCCAACACCGACAGAAAGATTTCCTATGATGCGTCTCAGATAGCTACCGAGTGGACGGGTATCGACGGCGTTAGAGTTCAGGCAAATAGCCTGAAACCCGCATGGAGGCAGTTCGGCGAAACGCTCAAAATCGATTTCAAAGACACTGCGGTCGGTGGCAGAAGCGGTGCGGAGCTTTCCAAGGCAATCGAAGAGCAAGACATTGCTAATCACAACCTCATCAACGCTTCCGCGTCTCAGATAATGGGTAACATGGATAGCCTTTTGGATATCAACCAGTATCTCGACTATATGCCCAACTACAAGGCGTTCCTTGAACAGAACCCCATAATTCAGTGGTCGCTGACCATGAGCACGAAGAACGGCGCTATGTACTATATCCCTTACTTCGACGGTAACGACGATATAGAAAAGTATGAAATGGTTCAGCGCCAGTGGGTAAGAAAGGTCCTCGACGATACGAACAAGATCGCGGGCACAACCACTTTCAAGGCTCAGGCTGTCGCTAAGGGACTTGAAGGCACGGCTACCGCTGCGAAATCTTTCATGGGCAAGACCTCAAATGAAAACTGGGTAGTTGAAACTTCCGATCCCTCGGACGCAAGCAAGACTATCTATGTAAAGCTCGACTACGGCAAGGCTCTCGAAGCTGCCAAGAGCACGAGCGCAGGTCTCGGCGCTGCTTATAACGCTGCGGCAGGCGCGGCTTATACCGGCGACAGCGGCAATATCGTAGATATAATGAACGCGGCTATCAACGCAAAGAACGGCGAAGTTACGGGCGCTCAGCTCGCTACCATACTCCGCGAATATATCAAAGTAGCTTATTACAGGGGCGCAACCGCTGACGCTGCTAAGTCTTCCGACACGGCTATGTACTCGGCATCCAACCTTGCGGACGTATTCAACTCCGCTTCCGCGGCTTGGGACGCAGACCTCATGACGGCTATGTTCCGCTGCGTAGTTACCAACTACGATCAGTTCGACGGCATGACAGTATATCAAGGTCATCCCGAATATGTATGGGCTCTTGCGGGACGTGAAATGAAGGCTCAGCGTGAAAACGACCTCATCGCTCTCGCGGGCGAACTCTACGGCGTACGCGGCATGGAATCCCGCCTCGAATACACCTATATAAACAACAGGGGTATGCTTGAAGACGCTCGTCAGAAATCTGCATCCTACGATGCAGCGGCTAAGCTCAATGATTTGGCTCAGGAAGGACTTCTCTTCAACAAGGTTGCAGCTAAGTCCGCGACTATCAACAAGATATCTAAGGCTGAGACAAACATGACATTCATGCTTCATGACTATGCTCAGACCCAGACGACCGACGGCTTCAAGGCGACCGACGGGTGGACGGGAACTTCGGATGCTGACGCGTTCAAGTTCGATTTCGCTCCCATCCTTACCCCTGTTTCCAGATGGGATATCGATGGCAACAATGTAGCGGAAACCGTTATGAGATTTACCGAAAGCTGGCGTTCGGTTAAGAACACCGGTGTCTGCATACCCAAGGCTTCCATCGGAGAAGATGCGAACAAGCTCGCTGCGGTTCTCGGCTTTGTAGATTATCTGTATTCCAACGACGGACAGATAGTCGGCTCTTACGGCAACATGGCTTCCGGAAAGACGGCTGCTGACGGCTACTGGTACGGCAACCCCGTAACGGCTACGATAGGCGGCGTATCGGTTACCAACGGCGTCGGCGATCTTGCGGCTTTGAAAGCTGCGGGCGTAGTAGCTACCAACGACGATGCTCAGTACTTCATCGCAAATACCGCTGAAAACGCGGCTAACCGCGCTAAGTACTTTATGTACGGCAACAAGATTTATTCCGGCACGGCATACAAGGATAGGAATATCCCCACTATGACGGACAACAACATGAACTTCTTCCTCGGCAACGAGGTTCCCGGAAGCGGTAAGATGTCTACGGACAACAAGGCGGGCTACAAGAAGAACCACGCTACCAAGTATACCGACTATGCCCGTGGCGTTGTCGGCGCGGCTCTTCCCATAGGCAACAAGGACCAAGGCTTCGAATATCAGTGCACCGCTAAGTGCGCACTCGACGGCTCTGCGGTAGTTGCTTCCGCTCTCAACAACGGCACTATAAAGCACGTTACCCAGACGATTGATAAGGCTAATTGGTGGTACACCGAAGCTCCTACGACCCTTCCCGTAACTTCCGATCAGGGCGCAGCTATCTCCGCTCAGACCTATCTCGATGGTTCCGGCACTCTCGTCGGTATATTCAACCCCACTTCTACGGCGGGTTACTCCAACGTCTATATCGACCTTGCATTCTGGGGCTATAAGTCCGGTCTTAAACTCGGCACGAACGGCGCAACATCCGGTGACTATGACATGAAGGAAGATGCAGGCAAACTTATGAGCTATATCAGAGGCTTGGAGAATAACGGTCTCGATACCAGAATTACGCACTATTCAAGGGCTTGGGGTTCTTTGAGAGGACTCTTCAAGATCTAACAGATTGCAAAATTGAACAAAAATTTGTTGGCTAAATAATCAATAATTTACATGGGTCGCCCGTCTTTCGGGCGGGCGACCCGAATGTAAATTGAAAAGGGGAGATTTGAAATGAAAACTCAAATGAGAGTTCAAAAAATCCTTATGTTCGTCTCGCTCATTGTGGCGGCGCTCGTATTTGTATACGCGCTTATATTTCTGACGGGCGGTCTCGGCGACGTTTATCGTTACATAGACAAAGACGACGGGGATTTGATAAATTGCAAAAACTTTGTGAATACGTCGCAGAGTTTTGTGTCCACATTGGTCGCATTAGGAATTGTGTTGATAGTTTTGGTAGCCTTAATGTTCCTTATGGCTTGCCATACCCGCAGGAAGTATTACGTAACCAACTATGTTGCAATCGGTCTCTTTGTGGCGTTTGCATTGGTTGTGGCTTTTTATCTTGTAATAATGGTTGCAAACCTTATGGATCTTTATAAAAACAATATCTATTGGGAAAGCGGCACGGGTCATACTATCAGCAGAACGATAATTGAATACGAAAGGGACGAAGACGGCAATCTTATTTATTATAAGGTTGATGAGAACGGCGAATTTGAATATAGATATTATAGGATTGATGAAAACGGTAATGAAGTAGAGAGCGTTAAAGACAATCCTAATGCGTTATCAGAAAAGATTATCGATGAGACCAACGGCTCTTTTGGTCTGCCCTTTGAAATAGATTACCTATTTCGCGACGTTCCTGCCAACTATGCGGATCAGTCGGAGTATATGTCCGATTATCCCCTTGATCCTGACCAAACATATAACTTTGTACTCGGCTTTGTAATGTTTGTAGTCGTCCTTGCGGACGCCGCCTGCGTTGTGCTCTGCACATTGTGGAAATACAAACTGATGAAGGGTGAGGACAAATTGCTTGCGCAGGGCGCTGCTGCTGACGGCACGCCGGAGCAAGCCGCTGCTGCTACGGAAGCCGTTGAAACCGCCGAACAGGTGGAAGTCAATACCGCGTCCGCCGACAGCCCTGTAAAGGAGGAGTAAATTATTATGAACAACACTCTCAATCAGGAAATTATAAAATCGGATATATTGCGCTATAAGACCAACAAGTTGCCCGCGACGCTCGCGCTTTTGGGCATCGTGTTCAACTGCCTCTATTTCTGCCTGCTGTACGGCTATAAATCGTCGTTTTTCAGCGTTTGGAAGATAGGCATCTCGGTCATATTGACGCTTGTGCTTTTGCTCGTTGCTTTCCTTTGCTCGGAAGGTATCAAGGGCTATAAAAAAGAATATTCTTACGTTCTTATCGCTCTCGCCGTCGTGCAGGTTATAAGAATGTTCGGGCTTCCTCTGGAAGCGTTGAAATATGACGCCGGTCTCGCCGCGACCGACCCTCGCGCGCTCGACGTCCGCTATTTCGGTATTGATTTATCCTCGGCAGGCAGCTACGTAATGCTCATTCTTTGGCTCGCTGCTTCCGCGGCTTGCTTCGTTTCGTCCGCCGTGTTGGGATATATCAACTGCACCAAGCTGGAAAATTTCCAGAAAAAGATCGACAACGGCGAAATCGTTATCGAGGACGTCCTCGCGCAGATGGACGCCGAGGACGCCGCCAATGCGCAGCAGGCTGAGGCTCAGCCCCAACCCGCCCCCGCAGTTCAAGACAATTCAACCGTGAGTGAGGAGTAACCGCTATGCCCGAAGTACATATTAAACATCTCGACAAAATTTACGACGGTGGCGTGCAGGCGGTCTGGGACTTCAACCTCGATATCGCCGACGGCGAATTCATTGTTTTGGTTGGTCCTTCCGGCTGCGGCAAGTCCACTACGCTGAGAATGGTTGCAGGACTCGAAGATATCACCAACGGCGAACTCATTATCGACGGAAAAGACTGCACCCGCCTTCCCCCCAAGGACAGAGATATCGCGATGGTTTTCCAGAACTACGCGCTCTACGGTCACATGACCATTTACGAAAACATGGCGTTTTCGCTCACTCTCCGCAAGGAAGATAAGATGGTCATTCACCGCAAGGTCATGGCTGCGGCGGAAATTCTCGATTTGAAGACCCAGCTCAACAAAAAGCCCAAACAGCTCTCCGGCGGTCAGAGGCAGCGTGTGGCTATCGGTCGTGCGATCGTCCGTAACCCCAAGGTTTTCCTCTTCGACGAGCCTTTGTCCAACCTCGACGCGAAACTTCGCGGCTCGATGAGAAGGGAGCTTATGCTGTTACATAAAAAGCTCAACGCGACCATGATGTACGTCACGCACGACCAGACGGAAGCGCTGACGCTCGCGGACAGAATAGTCTGCATGTCCATGGGTCACGTCCAGCAGATAGGCGAGCCCATCGATTTGTACGAAAAACCCGCAAACACCTTCGTCGCAACGTTCATAGGACTTCCTCCCATGAATATGTTCGACGGCAAGATAGAGGGCGGAAAGTTCGTTTCCGAACTGTTCGACTACGTACCGCAAAGCGACGTCGCGGGCAGGCTTAAAGAGTATGAGGGGAAGGAAGTCGTCCTCGGCGTCCGTCCCGAAAATATCGTCCTCGGCGGCGACATAGTTCTGAATGTGACCAACAACGAAAACCTCGGCATGAACACGCTGGTACACGGCAAGGTCGGCAACAAAACCGTCGTCTGCAAGTTTGCCAAGTGGTGCACCTACAAGTTCGGCGACGACGTCAAGATAGGCTTCGATCCCGAAAAGATTCATTTCTTTGAGCGCCCCGTCATGGGCACTAACGCCAAGGGTGAGCAGGTCGTGACCGAATACGGCAAGGCTATATAAAGGAGAATAATGATGGCTGATAATCAGAAAATGAATGATTATGAAGAAGTAAATGCGCCCGAAGCCGAAACCGAAGAGATTGCCGTCTCTTCCTCAGACGCGGCTTCCGCGGCGGTTGCCGTACCCCCCAAAGAGTCCGGTAAATTCGTTGCGGGCTTCAAGGAATGGCTGAGAAAGTTTATCGTTAAACTCAAACGCAAAACTCAGATGATTCCTTTGGTTCTCACGCTTATAACTTCGTTCGTATACCTTTGCATGATAGGTACGTTCTCCCAGCTCATACAGCTCAACAGCGGTATACCTTCGGTAGGTATCTGTATGTTTGTAACGACGCTCGCGTCCATACTTATATTGCCGCTGTTCCTCAACGCGTTCCCCAAGAACAAGAAGCCGGTTATAGCGTTTATCGTTTCGGTATTCGTAGTATATGCGCTTCTTATTGCGATGGATTTGGTGTTCTTTATAAACCTCGGCAACTTCGCGAAGGGTTTTGAAGGCGGTTCGAGCGCGATAAAATTCTACGACCAAGCTCGTTCGTCGCTTATCGTGCACATCGTAATGGTAGGCATATGTCTTGTAGCGTTTGCGCTGTTGCCTCTGTACAAGGCGGCGATCAACAAGATAAATACAAAGAAAGTCGTTCTTAGCAATGATTTCTCGGGCGAAATTGATACAAGCGAGGAAGAATCGTAAATCAATTTTTAATCAAATATTGCGATAATCGGCAAACTATGTTTTGTCGATTATTTTTTAAGAGGCATAATGTCCAAAAAGAAAAAAGACAAAGAGACTACAATTGAAAATTATTATGACCTGAAAAGCGACAGCATAGACGATCTGGTAGCCATCTTAAAAGCCGAAAACGCCGCGAAAAGCGACGGCGACTCAAATAGCGGGGCCAGCGGGAACAGCGAAGAGGCAAAGCCCGAAGAACCCATAACCATGAATATCGCCGAGATAACGGGTGAAGAGGCAAAGGGCAAGAAGAAATCCAAGGAATTCGACCCGTACAAGCATGGGAAACTCGCGTTTCTTCCCACGTGGCTCAAAGCGATATTTATAAAATGGTGGTTTGCGGGCGCGGTTTGCTTTTTCATAATGTGGGGTATCGGCTTGCGCGGTTTGGACGCGGTGTTGCTCGTCGGCGTAGTGATGGGGCTGATAGTGGACCTCATGGTCAACCCCATTTTCAGAATGATGGAGTCGGACAGAAAGGAATACGACAACTACATGATGTTTCCTTTCCCCTTCAAGGCGTTCTGGACGTTTTTCACAAATATAATATACTATGTAGGCATCACCCTTGTGGTAAATTTCTGTTATACCGGGGTAAACATGCTGATGAACGTCATTTGCGGCACGTTGGATGAGGAATACCACATTTACGTCGCCGTAGAACCGCTTCTGTTCGGAGTATTCTGCGTCATAGCCGATATGATTTTTATCGGAATCAAAGATTTGATAGTATACCTCGTAAAGCGAGGCAAGAGCAAAAATAAGGAGGTTGAAGATGTTTAAACAGCTTTTCGTATCCTGTTCGTCCGCCTGTTTCGAGCTTGCGAACGATAACCCCTATTACAGCCCCGTAAAGTACAAAGTTTTGCTCAACGGCAAGGCGGTCGGCGGGGAAAAGGACAGCAACGTATTCTCGCTTTTCGGTCTCGAATCGGACACACAGTACACCGTCGGGACGACTGCGGATGACTTCACCATAACTTTCCGCACGGAAAAAGTGACGGAAACCATAAATATAAAGGATCTGGGCGCAAAGGGCGACGGCATATCGGAAGATACCTACTACGTCCAGAGGGCGATAGACAGCTGCCCCAAGGGCGGCAGGGTAATAATACCCGAGGGCAGTTTTTACGTCCGCCCCATCGTCCTCCGCTCCGACATGACGCTTGAAATTCAAGAGGGCGGCGAACTGTTGGGCGACATCGTGGAAGAGCATTACCCCTTCGTTCCCGCAAAGATAGACATGCCCGAGGGCGAAGAGGTTTTGGCGACGTGGGAAGGCAACCCCTATCCCTGCCACCAATCGTTCGTCTCGGCGCACAGGCAGAAAAATATCAGGATAGTGGGCGAAGGCGCGATAAACGGCAACGCCGATAAGTCCACGTGGTGGGCGCGTCCCAAGGGAAGGGAAGTAGCCCGTCCCCGCCTCGTCACATTGAACAGGTGCGAAAACGTCGTATTCCACGGCGTGACCTGCAAGAACTCCGCGGCGTGGAATCTTCATCCTTTCTTCTCCAACGACCTCGGATTCTACGATCTGCGCGTGCAGAACCCCTACACGGGTCCCAACACCGACGGTCTCGACCCCGAAAGCTGCGACAACGTGCAGATAATCGGCTGTATTTTCTCTGTCGGCGACGACTGCGTCGCGCTCAAATCGGGCAAGCTGTACATGGGCTCTAAATACAAGACGCCCGCCAACCATCATACTATCCGCAACGACCTCTTCCAGGACGGTCACGGCGCGATAGTTTTGGGCAGCGAGATAAGCGGAGGCGTCAAAAACCTCACCGTCTGCCAGTGCGTATTCAAGCACACCGACAGGGGGCTGAGGATAAAGTCCCGCCGCGGCAGGGGCAAGGATTGCATAATCGACGGCGTAGTCTTCGAAAATATAAAGATGGACAACGTCATAACTCCGCTCGTAATAAACATGTATTATTTCTGCGACCCCGACGGGCATACGGAATACGTCTATTCGCGTGAAAAGCGCCCCGTCGGCGACGATACGCCTTATATGGGCAAATTCGTGTTCCGCGATATGCAGTGCACCGATTGCGAGTGCATGTGCGCGTACTTCGACGGACTTGTGGAGCAGCCCGTCAAGGAAATCGTGCTTGAAAACATAAGTTTTTCGTTCAAACAGGACGCAAAGCCCTTCAAGCCGGCTATGCTCGAATTCGTCCGCGACTACTGCAAAGAGGGCATTTATATAGACAACGTCGAAAAAGTCACGCTCAAAAACGTCACGTTTGACGGCGTGCAGGGCGAAACTATCATAAAAAAGAACTGCGGCGAGCTGAAAATTCTTTAAAATAGCCCTTAAAACACTAAAAAACAAAGGCAAAAACGAAAAAATTTAAAAAGGAGAATAAAGTCTGCATGAACTACGAAATCATAGATAAATACATACAGAGGCTGATAGAAGAGACCAAGCCCGAAGCGCCTATATGGAACATAGAAAATATCAGGCAGGGCAAAAAACCCGCGTGGAACTATATCGACGGCTGCATGATGACTTCGCTCTATTCCATTTACGGGCTGACGGGCGACGAAAAGTACATAAAATTTATTGAAAATTTCATAGATTACTACGTGTTTGAGGACGGAACAATCCGCGGCTACGACGTGGAGACGTTCAACCTCGACAACCTCAACGAGGGCAGGATTTTATTCGACTTATACAAGCTCACGGGCAAGGAAAAGTACAGCAAGGCGATAGAGCTGCTGTATTCGCAGATAAAGAGGCAGCCGCGCACCGAATACGGCAATTTCTGGCACAAAAAGATATACGAAAACCAGGTTTGGCTGGACGGACTGTACATGAGCGAGGTGTTCTATACCCGCTATGTGGCGGAGCGCGGCAACGGCGACTTCTCCGAAATCGTCAAACAGTTCAAAGCCGTGTACGAGCATATGTACGACAAAGACAAGAAGCTGTACTACCACGGGTGGGATACGTCCAAGACGGCGTTCTGGGCGGATAAACAGACGGGACTTTCGCAGAACTTCTGGCTGCGTTCGATAGGTTGGTACACCGTCGGGCTCGTGGACGCCATATCCTATATGCCCGAGAGCGCGCAAGACGGGAAGAAGTCCCTCATAGAGATATTCAGGAACACTATCGAGGGTCTGGAACAGTATATCGATAAGGACAACGACATGCTCTGGCAGGTCGTGGACAGAATAGGCGACGAGGGCAACTACCCCGAAACGAGCGGCTCTTCCATGATTGCGTACGCGATGATGAAGGGCGCAAGGCTGGGCGTTATCGACAAGAGGTTCGCCGCGGTCGGCAACAGGGTGTTCGAGGGAATCTGCAAGAAGTACCTCACCGAAACGGACGGCAAGCTCAATTTGGGCGGCATATGCCTTGTCGCGGGGTTAGGTCCCGACAACAACCGCCGCCGCGACGGCAGTTACGCCTATTACATCTCCGAGCCCGTCGTGGAAAACGACGCCAAGGGCACAGGACCGTTCGTGATGGCGTATACCGAAGTGTTACAGATGAAGTGAGAATGGTTTGAATAGGGGGGGCGGCGCGATTGAAAATCGCGCCGCCTTTTGTGCGAAGCGCGGGCGGAGGGCTTTCTCCGCCCGCGCTTCGCGCGCTGCCGCTAAACGCGGGGAAAAATTGGTAAAGATTACATTTATCGGTAAAAAAGGCATATAATTATTGAACAGTAGTAACAGTATAAGAAAATAAAAAACAAAATACTGTTGACATATTTGCGTTTGAGTGATAGAATATATACGAGTTATAGTCTGCCCTTGTGACAACAACCACAATCGCGATTAAAGCCCGTAATGTGCGTAAAGAGACGGAAAACTTTCAACTTGTCATTCCGAGCTTGTCGAGGAATCCGGTTGGGCGTTTCTCACAGGATAGACCTAAGCGCAAGGGAATTCCGGATTCTTCGACTGCGCTCACTACGTTCGCTCCGCTCAGAATGACAAAAGGGGGTATGCGGCGCTCCGCTTTGTGAAGATTTTTGCTTAATCGCAAAAATTTTCTACAAACCGTCGGGCTGTCGCCCTCGGGCAGAATGACAGCGGAGGGTCGGGCTTACGCCCTCGGGCAGTGTGACAACGACTGCGCTTGCAAAAAAAACGGCGGGCGAGTGGCGGCGACAGGCAAAGGACGAAGGGAACTTTCCCGACGATAACTCAAAAAAATAAAAAATAAAAAATTTTAAGGGCGAGCTTTTTATCCCAACGGACAAAAAAGCCCGCGCGCGGCTTTCACCGCGCGCGGGCGCGCATTGACTTCGGCACAACCGCGGCGCAAGGCGCATTAAATCGCGCACCGACTTCGGCAAACCGCAAGCACAAGCGGCAAAAACCGCAAACCGCGGCAAAAAACCGCAAGCAAAGCGGCGCAGGCAAAAACCGCAACAAGGTCAGTGAGCGATTCCCAAGGATAAGACGGCAGCCAAAAAACAGGAGGAAAATAAATGAACAAAATTACCAAGTTGCTCTCCGTATTCGTCTTAGCGGGTGCAGTGGGAATGGGTGCGGCAGGCATAGCGGCTTGCACAAAGACCCCCGAGCACGTGCATAACTATACGTACGTAGACGACGAAAACGGCAAGCATCATCAGCATTGCGACGTAGAGGGCTGCGACGCGCCCGATCTTGCGGCGGAAGACCACACCTGGGGCGCAAACGACAAGTGCGACAAGTGCGGCGCGGATAAACCCGCAACCACATTTGAAGTGCCCGCAGACGTAACAGGTCTCCTCGTAGAGTATGCGGGAAGCGCGGAAGTAACGCTCAGCGAAACAAATAAATCCTGCACGATAGCGAAGAGCGACGTCAAGGTCTACTTCACCAAGGGCGCAAATAACGAAAAAGGCGATGAAGTCCCCGCGGCGAACCTCGTTCTCACGCTCACAATGGCGGACGGCACGCCCGTATCCTCTTGGGAGAATATAACCAAGGACGGCGAGTACAAGATAAACGCAAGCGTGCAGAACGTGACCATGGCGACGGGTTCGGACTATATCCCCGAAGATTTGGTAGCAGCCGCCACCGTCAAGATAAACAACCCCATAAAGGCTGATTCGCTTGCGGTCAAGGAAGGCACAAAGACTCAGCCCGCTTCCGTACAGGATAAGATAAGCTCTACCTGGAAGTACGAAGTAACGCTTGCCAACGGCGACAAGATGGACTACACCGAGCCTGTAACCATATCGATGGATACCACAAAGGTAGGCGAGCAGACCGTCACTTTGACGAGCGGCAAAATAACGGGCAGCGTAACGGTAACCATAACCGCTTCCAACCTCCGCATAGAGACCTACGCCGTAAACTTCAACAACTACAACGGCGATATAGCTACGCAAGAGCCCGGCACTGCGGAAGCGCCTACGTCTCCCGTAACGTTGTTCGAAAGCGCGGGCGGCACAACCAAACTTGAAGCGCGCGGCTTGAAAGCGGAAGCCAACAGCAACAATAGGGCTAACGAATGTGACGGCAAGTACTTCAAAATGCGTGCGCCTTTCGCGGGTGCAACGTTCACCGCAGCAGGCGCGTTGCAGACCAACCAGAGGTACTTCATACTCACCACCGAAGGCGCGGCAAAGCTCACGATTTATTGGAGCAGAAACAGCAGCAATGACGAGCGCGGCGTTTCGGTATTCAATTCCACTGTTGCGGGCGGCGACATCTCCACGCTTACCACAAGCTCAACTCCGATAGCTAAAAACACCGTAGCTTCGGGCGCGGCAGACGGCGGTCAGGCAATTCAGAAGATGGTAGTCAACCTCAGCGAGGCGGGCACGTATTGGATAACCACCGCGAATAACCAAAACGCGTACTTCTATTATATCGAGCTTTCCACCGAATTCGAGGAAGCGGGCGATAACGTAACTTTGGAAGACGGCGCGAAAGAGTTGGCGAAGATAGACGTATCTCACGAGGACGACACCTCCGAAGCGGCTTATGTACAGGAATTCGACCTCGGCGCGAAGTTTACCGTTGAACAGCGTTACACGATAGAAGGTATATTCATTGCCCATAACACCGCAAAGAAGACGGTTGAAGAACTCACCACGGGCTTGACCTATTGGATAGGCACAACTCAGCTTACCCCCGATACTACCGAACTCACCGCGGATATAATCACCCTCGGCGAGAACACCGTAACGGTTAAGTATAACGACGAAGCTGTTACAGGCTCTTACAAGATCAAGGTCGTCAACGCAGTAGGCGTAGACAGCGTTACCGTAGCGTTGAAAGGCGACGTTGATACCATGGTTAAGACAGCCGACGGCAAAGTAAATATCAAGTGGGATAGCTTCACCCTTACTACCGTAGGCGAAAACACCAACGTAAACGTAGCGATAACTTCCGTTACCTACAAGCCCAAGGCAGGCGGCGCGGAAACAGCTATCGCGGAAGCGGGTACAGATATCCCCGTCGGCGAATATGAAGTTACGTTCAACGTAACGGTTACCGACAAGAGCGACGCCACCAAGACTGCAACCTACACCGCAACTTGTGATTTGAAGATAACGAAGGCTTCTACTTCTTCTACACAGCAATTCCTTGCACCCGATACATTGCCGGCAGACGTTAACGTTGCGGCAGACGGCACGATTACAGACGACAACTTGTTCAAAGCAGTTGCGAAAGGCGCAATGGAATACTTTGAAGACGGCACGGGCGACAACGCAGGCAAGAGCAGCATTAAGAAGGGCGAAGTTAAAAACACTTTGTCTGACGGCACAGAAAAGGTTTGGAAGACAGGTTTACGTACCCTTAAAACATCGAAAGCGGGCACGGCAGACAGAACCTCTGCAATAGAGATTACGGCAAAAGAGAAGATAACGCTCAAACTCTATGTTGTAACCTGCAATGACAACTACAACTCTCAAAAGACAGGTAAGTTGTGCTACAAGATAGGCAGCGGCGCAGAAACGGAAGTTGCGTCGGGTAGCGATCGCAAAGCACCCACCGTTTTGGAAGTAACGTTGGAAAAGGGCGACGTATTATCCCTCAACGCATACGGCGATAGCGAAGGCATAAGGCTTTATCTCTTCGGTATTGAGGCAGAAGGCGAGGCGGTTTCAAGCCAGCAATTCCTTGCACCCGATACATTGCCGGCAGACGTTAACGTTGCGGCAGACGGCACGATTACAGATGACAGCTTGTTCAAAGCAGTTGCGAAAGGCGCAATGGAATACTTTGAAGACGGCACGGGCGACAATGCGGGCAAGAGCAGCATTAAGAAGGGCGAAGTTAAAAACACTTTGTCTGACGGCACAGAAAAGGTTTGGAAGACAGGTTTACGTACCCTTAAAACATCGAAAGCGGGCACGGCAGACAGAACCTCTGCAATAGAGATTACGGCAAAAGAGAAGATAACGCTCAAACTCTATGTTGTAACCTGCAATGACAACTACAACTCTCAAAAGACAGGTAAGTTGTGCTACAAGATAGGCAGCGGCGCAGAAACGGAAGTTGCGTCGGGTAGCGATCGCAAAGCACCCACCGTTTTGGAAGTAACGTTGGAAAAGGGCGACGTATTATCCCTCAACGCATACGGCGATAGCGAAGGCATAAGGCTTTACCTCTTCGGTATTGAGGCAGCAAAGGCATAAGGAACGCCATTAACCCCAAAAAACCAAAAAAACAAAGCAAAAAGTCACTCTCAACGGGGGAAATGCCCGTTGAGAGCGACGGCTTGTTGAAATCAGTAAAAATAAAACAAGGTGGAAACATGGAAAAATTATCCAAAAAGAAGTTGATAAGGTTAGCCGCCATAGCCGTTACCGCGATTGCTTCCTTAGGTTGCTTTATCGCGGCGGGCTGCACCAAGGACAAAGATCCTTCCGGCAAAAATCCTTCCGGCAATGAGCCCGAAGAGAGAACGCCCGTCACCTATTACGTCTCGCCCGACGGCAAAGACGACGCGGCGGGCACTCAGGAAGACCCCATGAATATTCACAGACTGTTGAATACCAAGGGCGTTGCGGCTAACGACACCGTGCAGGCGGGCGATACCGTCATGGTTATGCCCGGCGACTACATAATGGAAGAGGGCGACCGTATCATCATGTTGGCGAGCGGCACTTACAAGCAGCCCATCACCATTAAAAACGCAGACCCTACAAAAAAGGCGACGTTGAAATTCTATGAAATGGAATTTTCTTCCCTTAACCGCGGCGTGCAGATCTACGGCGACCACTACATTTGGGACAGCATAGATATCTGCGGCGCGGGCGACAACGGTCTGTACATAGGCGGCAGCTATAATGTCGTTCAGAATTGCGAATTCTACGATAACCGCGACACGGGCTTGCAGCTCGGCAGAAGTTACAGCGATTACAGCAACATAAATCAGTGGCCGCACTACAACCTCATCAAAAACTGCACCTCTTACAATAACTACGACAATGAAACGTACGGCGAGAACGCGGATGGTTTCGCGGCTAAGCTCACCGTAGGTTACGGCAACGTTTTCGACGGCTGCATTGCGTACCGCAACTCCGACGACGGTTGGGACTTGTACGCCAAGACCGATTCGGGCAATATCGGACAGGTCATAATGTACAACTGCGTGGCGTTTGAAAACGGCTTTATAATGGAAACGCAGGATGACTTCAACGCGAAGTTCCCCAAGTTCAAGCCCGCATATAAGGAAGCGATAAGCAATTCTTACACCACGCGCGACGGCGACGGCAACGGCTTTAAGCTCGGCGGCTCGGTAATGGAAGGCGAAGTTCTGCTTGAAAACTGCCTTTCCTTCCACAACCGCATGCACGGCGTTACCGATAACTCCAACCCCGGCGTTATCACCATAAACGGCGTTACTTCCTACAATAACGGCGCTTCCGTGAACAACAACCCCGACAGCCCCGAGTTCGGCTACATAGCCTACGGCAAGACGGGCGCGGACGAGTGCGCAAATATCGACCTTGCGCGCCAGACCTATTCTTATAACCACGTCGCCAACACCCTTTCGGTCGTAACGGCGAGCAATGTAAACGTCAACCCCGACGCTTACCGCGGAACGGTTGAAAACAGCAAGTTGAGCGGCAAAGTCAACGAACAGTGGGTGACGTTCACCGTCTCCGGTCAGGACGAATACAACACCAAGACGGGCGACTATGGCACGTCGGGCACGCTTCTTGCGGATACTGCGATATTCAAGGAAATCCCCAAGATGAACGCGGGACTCAGCAAGACGGTGCACTTTGACTGCCGCAACGCCGATTTGTCCGTAAATATGGGCGATTTGCTCGCGCAGAAGGACGGCGCTTCCACTTACGGTTCGTTCGTCAACAAGGCGAGCTGGGATGATTATAAGCACTACGACTACGTCGATTTGAAGGACTGCGCAAGCTCCGACGAAGCGGTCGCCACCGCGGTTCAGAAAATGCTGTATATTCCCGTCAGGACGGAAGCCTGCTATCAGGACTTCAAGGCTGTGACGAAGATGCTCAAAGCCAACATAACGTGGGCTTCGAGCGATGAAAACGTGCTCAAAGTTACCGACGAGAAGGGCACTTCCTTCTCCCAGCACGAGGACGTCAAGATTCAGGTTCTTCGCCCCGCGGAAGGGGATAAAACGGTCACGCTGACCGCAACCGTGACGATGGGCGACGTCAGCTTGCAGAAGTCATTCGACGTCACCGTCAAGAAGAACACCTATCGCATAGGCGGTTTCGTCATCGAAGGGCTCGATAAGAACGGCGCGATGATAGTAGACATGGGTGAAACGGCAAATTCGTACAGAATTCAGCGCCCCGCGGTCTTGAACGATACTTCCAACAGCGGCGCGATAATCGACTCCTCTTATTACACGAGGCAGACCTATTTCAAGCACGCGACCACCGATAACCCCGACTTCTCCAAGGACGCAGCGGCGGGCGGCTATGAAACCAAGGACGCGTTCGACGCGAGAGTTGCCGGCATTTGGGAAATCACCGAAACGGTTACCCTTAAAGACTCCGTTCAGCTTGCAAAATCCGCCGACGGCTCGGGTCTTGCGCCTTCCACCGAGCAGATGTCTTACCGCATTTTCGTCGCGGCGAAAGACGCTCAGGTCAAGTTCTCGGGCACTCCCGTTATAACCGTAAACAAGAACGGCTTCTCCATCGAAGGCGGAGTTACTTCGCCTACGGGCAAGCTCTATGTTTACACCGTTCCGGCGGGCGAGACTGCGGCTGCTCCCACGGCGGATGAAGTCATCTCCAAAGGTATAGAAAACGAGTTCCGCGATACGTCGGTATTCTTCAATATCCCCCAGGAAAACAGCGCGGCGTACGATATTTACTACGTGATGAAGAACCTCGCAGGCGAGACCACGATGACAACGCCCGGCAAAGTTTCCGTATCCGTTGTCGAAATAAGCACGAAAGCGCAGTTCGAAGACATGCTTGCGAATAACAATTCGACGACTATCTATATCCTCAAAAACGATATAGACTTCGGAGGCTCAGTCAAGACGACTACCACCGATTTCATAGGTACGTTCAACGGAATGGGCTACACGCTTAAAAATGTCGAGCTCTCCAACACGACCGATACCAAGCACGACAATATCCCCGGCGAGGGCATATTCAGGCAGGTCAAGGGCGGCACGATAATGAACGTGACGTTCGAAAATATCAGAATCTCCGACGCAGGTCCCAAGACGGGCATAATCGCGTTGATGTACGGCGGCTATGTCTCCAATGTCAAGATTCACAACGTGAAGATTACCTCCACGCAGAGGGTCGGCGCGCTTGTCGGTCAGATAATCGCCAAGGGCGACAGCTACGCCAACACCTATATCGACAGGGTAGAGGTCATCAACGACGACGAGTATGTTGAAGTCACCGCAGCGCCCACCGCACAGAATTTCGAGCGCGGCAAGTACTATGAATTGGTCGAGGGCAAATATGTCCGCTGCGACGACTACAAAGCGGATACGACTTTCTATGAAAACAAGTGGAAGATCGTCGGCGACAGGTCGGGCGGCATAGTCGGCTTCATTCAGGCGGGCAACGCGAACGGCTACAACGTCGTCCATATCTCCGATTGCTACGTGCGCGCGAGAATCGAATCGGGCGACTACTGCGGAGGCATAATCGGCAGAAGCGACGATAGAAACAAGGGCGACGAGCTCTATATCGAGCACTGCTACTACGACGGCGACATAAGCTGCTTGAAGCGCGCGGGCGGTATGATAGGCGGCTTCACCGGCACGGGCTTGACGAGAATAAAGCAGTGCCTCAGCCTCGGATCTTTCTACTACGCTGAACCGAGAGAATTGGTTGAAGTTGCACAGAAGAACTGCTCCGGCATGGTCGGCAACTACGCGGCTAACGCCGATATGAGAGTTGAAGGCTGCATAGCTCTCTTCGAAGAGCACAACTCCGATTACGAAGTTGACGTCGCTATCACGACTTTCTTCACGAGCAAGACGACCAACTACTTCATTCTCAACCTCGGTTTCGACATGGAAAAGGTCTGGGAATTCATTTCCAACGAGGGTGATACCGAATACGCTGCACCTTATGTAAGGCTCAAATAATTTTGCAGGTAAATGGGGAGCGGCGCGCCGAAAGGCGCGCCGCTTTTTTTTTCGCGAATGGGGGCGGCGATTTTTTAATCGCCGCCCCCATTCGCACGCTGCCGCTAGACGCAGATAAGCGGCGCAATACAAGTTCACAAAATTCTCGCGCAGCCCGTGCGCTGCGCCCGAGCAAAGCGACGGTTTGCGCACCTTATTTTAAATGTTTCAGATAATAAGGCGCAAAATTTTCGTGAGGTAGAGGGCTTTCTCGGCAAATGTTGACCTTACATTTGCCGAGAAAACAGGTGGAATTGCGTTAGCAAAAGTTATTATAATGCGGTAAAGATTATCCCTGTCCCTTTTTTAATTTCCCCACCCCGAGGTGGGGGAATATAGGGGAAACGCTCATTAAAAAGCTGTCATTCCGAGCGATTAAGAACGCGTTGCGTTCGATAGAGCGAGAAATCCCATGGTGGTGGTATGGAGTAACTTTGAAACGACTTATTCACTTAATAATTCCGGATTCTTCGACTTCGTTCACTACGTTCACTCTGCTCAGAATGACAAGGGGTGTCACCCTGCCCGAGGGCGTTAGCCCGACGGTTTGTAGAAAATTTTTGCGAGCAAGCAAAAATTTTCACAAAGCGGAACGAGCCGTAAGGCGATTGCAGTCGAACGGGTCTGGCGGGGGTATGCCGCATAAGAAATTCCTAACCGCAATGAAATTCCGGATTCTTCGACTTCGTTCACTACGTTCACTCCGCTCAGAATGACAATAGGAGAGCGGTCGCGCTAACGCCCTCGGGCAGAATGACAGCAGGGTTGGGCATTAGCCCGACAGCAGGGTGACAGTAAAAATAGTGGCGGCAAAAAAGGGGCTAATGCCCGCATAAAAAGCCATCACTTATATGCAATAATATAGGCGGCGCGAGGGCACTCGCGCCGCCTTTCCTTGCAATTTAACTTATTTCCTTAATTCTTTGCGCTTTTTGCGGTGTATTCGGTGACGTTCAGTATCGTCTCGCCGTCTATTTGCAGCGCGCAGGGCTTGTCGAACTTCACGGTAATCTCCTTGCCGCAGAGCACGTCCACATGCTTTTTCTTCTTTATGTGCTCGCCCTTGAAAAGCGAGGGGAAAATCATCAGCGTGTGCAGCTTCCCGCTTCCGTGGAACACGCAAAGGGAGAGGGTGCGCTCGGCGTTCAGTCTGTCCTGCGCGGGGGTGGGCATCATGCCGCCGCCGTACAGTCTGCCGTTCATAGTAGGCGCTATCCACACTTTTTTGTACTTTTTCGTGACGCCGTCCACGGTGACTTCCGCATTGGCGGGTTTAAACTTGAACAGCAGTCCCTTTATCGCGATCGAGGTGTAGTTGACCTTTTTGTTCTCGGCTTTGAGCTTGTCGCCCACCTCGCAGCAGTAGCCGTCGATGCCGTAGCCAACGCCGTTTATAAATTTTTGTTGCTTGCCGTTTACGGTGACGGTGGGCAAATCGCGTATGTATTGGGCGAGCTCCACGGGCTTATCGCCTATTTTCTTGCCTATATCCGTCCAGAAATCGTTCCCCGACCCCGCCGCATAGTAGTAGACGGGCGCGGTGATATCCAATCCGTCCGTGTCGTTGACGAAGCGGTTTATCGTTCCGTCGCCGCCGATGACGATAATGCCCTCGCCCTCTTTCAGCTGAGCAAAAAACTCCTTGTAGTCTACCTTGGTGATGTCGTAGTAGTCTATCTTTTCGTCTGCCAACGCCGCGGAAAGTTCGGCGTGGAAGGAAGTGTCGTTT
>CANREX010000004.1 GCA_947629735.1 uncultured Clostridia bacterium | reverse complement strand
GGCTTGGAAGAGAGCGGGCTCAACAGGCTGATAAAAAAGAGCTACTCCCTTTTGGGGCTGATATCCTTCCTCACCGCGGGCGAAAAGGAAACCCGCGCGTGGACGATAACCGAGGGCACGAAAGCCCCGCAAGCCGCGGGAGTTATCCACACCGATTTCGAAAGAGGCTTTATCCGCGCGGAAGTCGTTGACTACAAGACGCTGCTCGACTGCGGCGGGCTGGTCGGCGCGCGCGAAAAGGGCAAGGTGAGAAGTGAGGGCAAAGATTACGTCGTAAAGGACGGCGACGTCATTTTATTCAGATTCAACGTTTAAATGGCGACATCTCCGCGCTTTGATCGGCGCATATTCGCCTGTCTTTCGCAATTTTAAAGGAAAAACTTAAATTTAAAGGAGCGGTTTTGCCGCTCCTTTTTTGCCTATTTTAATATTTTTTGCCCTTTTTGATTTTTATCGCGCTATTTCAATATTTCCGAAATGAGTTCCCTCCGCGCGGGGTGCTCGCCGTATCCGAATTTTTCTTTTGATTTTACGTTATAAGCGATTTTCCCGTCCTTTATCAGCGCTATATCGTCGGATAAATAGAGAGCTTCGTCGATGTCATGAGTGACAAAAAGCGTGGTCGTCGCGCTATCTTCACGCATCTTTGAGAAGCTGTCCATTATGGAAATTTTGAGCTTTAAATCGAGGGAAGAAAAGGGCTCGTCCATGAGCAAAATGTCGCAGTCGTACAGGAATGCGCGGGCTATCGCGACCCTCTGCGCCTCCCCGCCCGAAAGCGACGAAGGATAGCGGTTTTCCATTCCCGCAAGCCCCGTCATATCCATAAGTTTCCGCACCCTCTCCCCGTCCTTGCACACGAGGCGCAGATTGCCGCCGACGGTGAGGTTAGGCACGAGGCGGGGCGTCTGGAACACGTACGCGCACTTTAAGCGGGGGATATCCCCCATGCAGGTCACAAGCCCCGCAACGGCGTTTAAAAGCGTGGTCTTGCCGCAGCCGCTCTCCCCGAGCACGCAGGTTATCCCGCCTTCCGCTATGTCGAGGTCGAAATTATCATAGACGATTTTGTCGCCGTATTTCACGCCGAGAGAGCGAATTTCAATCATCTTTGCCCCTCCACTTGAACAGCGCGCGGGAAAGCGCGGAAAATATCAGCTCTATAACTATCCCCGACAGGACGGCAAACACCGTCAGCGCGGCGAGGCGGGGAAGATTGATAAAGCTCTGCGCTTCGCTCATCATTCCGCCTATCGCCGTGTAGGTGGACGCCATAACTTCCGCCGAGATAACTATTTTAAGCCCGAACGAGAGGTTCACGCCCGTGTTGACTATCGTAGACGGCAGAATATGCGGCAGATAAATGTATTTCAGCCTTTCCGCGCGGGAAAGATTATACACCTTCGCCATCTCCAAAAGCCCCCTATCAACCCCGCTTATCCCCTCGCAGAGCTGGGAATATATCATGGGGAAGTGCACGAGGAACGCGACCGCCGACGGCGCGGTTGACGGGGTCAGCACGACGATTATCAGAAGCAAAACCGCCATTGTGGGCAGCGAGCGGAAGAACGCCGCTATCGGGCGCATGAAAGATTCAAAGGGTTTGAAGAGCGCGGCAAGGCACGCGCACGGCAGGGCTAAGACAAAGGATATAACAAACGCCGCCGCCGTCCTCAAAAGGGTGCGCGCCGCCGCCTTCCAGAAAAACGTCTTTGCGAAGAGGGAGAAAAACTCGCGCGCGGCGGGCGCGAACGGCGCGACGAGATATTCGTTATTCACCGCCGCGCCCACGATAAGCCATACCGCCCACATCATTGCGACGGCTAAAAGCGAATATATGAAATTGAATTTTTTGCCGCACAAAAAGTCTTTCATCTTATTTCAGCCTGTAAAAACTGTTTGCTTGTAAAATCTGCTTGCCCGTACAATCTACTTGCCTGTAAAATCTATAATATCCGTAAAATTTTATTGCGCAACGTAGAAGAAGTCGTTTGAGGGAGTTCCCCACGCGTTGCCCGAAACCGCGTTAAGCTTCTGCATAAAGGAAATTATCTTGTCCTTTCCCGTAGAATTGGATTCATAGTTTATCCCGCAGTTTTGAATAACCTGTTTGGTGAGGTTGTCCGCGGTGAACGCGTGCGCCATATCCCCCTCCGTCATGTCGTCAATCTCCTCGTAAATCATGTACGGGGTGGTGCTCTCCGCCATTATCCAATTTTTGGAAACGGAGAAGCAGTCTATAAACGCCCTTATCGCGGCGGGGTCGTTTTTGACTATCGACTTTTTCGCGACGGCGACCGCCTGAGGATATCCGCCCTCGCCGTAAAGCGCTTGCAGATCTCCCGCTATCGAGAGCTTGCCCTGCGTCTTTGTAACCTTTGTGGTGGCGGCGGGCTCGGGCACGACGAAATAATCGCAGTCCGCGCTCGTGGGGAGGACGGCGTTCGCGTTGACGTCCTTCAAATTGACTTTATCTTCCGCGGCGGCTACCCCCTCCGTGAGCACGTTGAAAGGCAGGTCGTTGTCATTTAAAATCACCTTAAAAGTCAACCCGGGGACGTTGTTGAGATTGATTATTCCCACCGTCTTGCCGACAAGTTTGTTCAAGTCCGCGGCGACGGATATATCCTCACCGCCCTCTTTTTTGAGAAGATACAGATTGCCGTGCGTGACAGTGCCCAAAAGGGTGTAATTTTCGCCGCTTCCGAGCTGTTTTACCGCCGCGTTCACGGGCATTATCGCGACGTCCGCGCGCATGCCGCCCGTCACGAAAGAGCCTATCGCGGAAGCGTCCACGACGTTGACGTCAAAGTACCTGTCCGCCTCCGTCCACTCTATACCCGCGATTGAAAGCGCGGGCGCGCCGTCGGGCACGAAAACTTCGTAGTCGTCATCGTCGTTGCAGCCCGCAACGCAGAACGCGCAGAGCACGCACAGCGCCAAAGACAGTAAAAATGCAGTGAGTTTTTTCATTTATGTTACCTCTTAATAAATTATTTGTTCTTGCTCATGACGGCTTTCGCCGTCACGCCGTCAAGCATGCCGAGCTTGCCCGTGACGGTGTTTACGATTTCCGCGGGGGCGTCGATAACTATACAGATGACGGAAACGCCCCGCTCCCTGTACGGTATACCCATTCTCCCGACGATATAATCGCCGTAAGCGGAAAGTATTCCGTTTATGGAACTCGCCCCGCTTCTGCCTTCCGCAATTATGCTTATGACGCATATCCTGTTTTCGGACATAAAAAAACCTCCCACGCCGTGAGAGATAACAAGGAAAATACAGCCGCAACGATAGTTCGGCTTTTATATTTACCCCTTTACCCTCAGGCTAACCTTTAAGTTCAGGCGAATTTATTATATCAGAACTTATTTCAAATTACAAGCGTTTGCGAATAACCTGCGCATAATTTTACATACTTATGTCATGAAAAAGTTTTATCTGTTGGCAATATTTTCGGCTGCGGCGATCGCCGCAGCGGGGATTTGCGGCTGTACTCACACCGACGGAGGAAACCAAACCACCGAGAACGAAGAAACGCAATACGAAACGAGAGTTTATGAAAGTGAAGAAGTCCCCGACGGCACAGAAAACGGGCAGGACGGCGGGAATTGCCGCGAGCATTGCGAACGCCGCGAGCATTTCGGACATTTCCACGGGCATTTCGGGCGCGATAGGCGTATAAACGGGCGCGTGGAATTCCACTTCTATTTCGATAATCCGTCGAAAAGCGAAGAAATTCCCGAGGAAAACGGCGTCGAAAACGGCGAAAGCGGCGCAAACGGAGAAAACGGCGACGGTGCGGAAAGTGTAGAAAACAAAGGGGCGCGGGCGCAGAAAAAGGGCAAAAAGATGCTGCCGAAAAAGATTTACGGCGGGCGCAGAAAGCCCGTTCAGCCCAAACTTCCCATAGAGCCGCCCGACGACGGCGTTATAACTCCCCGCCCTCCCGAAAAACAGCCGATGAACTGATAAAAAGGTTAAATAAAGCGAGAAAGCGAATATAAAAATTGCAGGCGCGGCGGAAAAATTTCCGCCGCGCCCTCTTGCCTTTACGCTTAATTATCACTTGTGAATCTTATTGTAATTTATCAGGCAGCCGCTTAAAATTATCTTCCTCTCCTCGTCGGTGAGCGCGCCGACGGTGAGATAAATCTTTTCGCTCTTGCCGCCCGAAATTTTGGTAGCGGCAATCACGGCGTCGTCCTTTTTAAGGCTCTCCTTTATGCCCTCGATATAGATGAAATCTCCCACTTTGAAGTCGAATTTCTTGCAGACAAGGGGCAACATTCCCCAATTTATCAGGTTGGAGCGATATCTCTTCGTGGCGTATTCGAGGGCGATATCAGCCAACCCGCCCAGAACGCGCTGGCAGGAAGCCGCCTGTTCGCGCGCAGAGCCGTCGCCGGGCTTTTTCGCCGCGACCGCGCTGCCGTACATGACGTCCGCCGCAATCTTTATTCCCGCTCTGTCGAGCACCGCTTGGGGCAGGCTGCCGCTCGCCCTTCTCTCGTCTTCCGCCCTTTTCACCTCTTCCGCCCTGCCGACGTAAAGGGGGTCTTTGCGGGAAAGCGCGTACTGCGCGAGCCTCAGCGGGTTGGAGCGGTACGACGACGTCTCGCCAGACGGAATGAGCTCGTCGGTTGTCGTCACCTCGTCGTTTAACACGGAGACGACTTCAATAAGCAAGTTGTCCGCCAAGGGGAGCTGTTCGGGCCAATCGGCGATATTGTTGCCGTAAACCAATTCCGCGCCCTTTTCGGGCTTCATCTCGCCCCTGTACACGCGGTTTTGATAGATAGCCGCGTCGAAATAATATTTCTTTATCTTTTTGACGTATTCGACGTCCGCCGCGCTCGTCAGAATTCCGCCGTTCGCCGCCGTAGCCGCGATAGAACGCGCGTCCATGAGCGCCACCGCGGAGAGCTGGTTTTCGCCGAGTTTGCTGCCCTCTCTGTTTTCGAAATTGCGGGTGGTGTGCCGTATGGAAAAGCCGTTGTCCGCGGGGGTGTCGCCCGCGCCGAAGCAAGGACCGCAGAAAGCCGTCTTGACGATCGCGCCGCTCTCCATAAGCGAGGACACGTAGCCGTTGTCCGCAAGGCACTTGAATACGGGCTGGGATTGGGGATAGAGCGAGAGCGAAAATTCGCCGTAGCCGCAGCTCTTGCCGCGCAATATCTCCGCCGCTTCCGCTATATTTTCATAAGAGCCGCCCGCGCAACCCGCGATAATGCCCTGGCTTACGTAAATCTTGCCGTCCTTTACCCTGTCCAGAAGTTTAAAGGGCTTTCCCTTGTCTCCCTTTAACTTGTTGCCCTCTTTTTGCGTTTCGTTCAAGACGTCCCCCGCGTTTTCTATGACTTCCTTTAAAGTGAACGCGTTGGAAGGGTGGAAAGGCAGGGCTATCATGGGCTCAATGCGGGAAAGGTCTATAACCACCGCACCGTCGTAATAGGCGGGCTGCGCGGGGTGCATTTCCTTGAAATCTCCCTCTCTTCCGTGCAGTTTGAAGTATTCGCGTGTGGTTTCGTCCGTCTCCCATATGCTTGAAAGGCAAGCCGTCTCGGTCGTCATCACGTCTATCCCGCAGCGGAAGTCCATTGAAAGATTCTTTATCCCCGGGCCGATAAATTCCAGAATTTTATTCTTGACGAAGCCCTTTTTGAAGGTCGCGCCGACGAGGGCGATCGCCACGTCGTGCGGTCCTACGCCCTTTGCGGGCTTGCCGCGCAGATACACGGCGATAACTTCCGGGCGCTTTATGTCGTACGTCTGCGAGAGGAGCTGCTTCACGAGCTCGGGTCCGCCTTCGCCCACCGCCATTGTGCCGAGCGCGCCGTAGCGGGTGTGGCTGTCCGAGCCCAAAATCATCTTTCCGCACGCCGCCTGGGTCTCGCGCATGTATTGGTGAATGACGGCAAGGTGGGGCGGCACGAAGTTTCCGCCGTACTTTTTTGCGGCGCTCAGACCGAACAGGTGGTCGTCCTCGTTTATCGTTCCCCCGACCGCGCACAGCGAATTGTGGCAGTTTGTCAAGGTATAGGGAACGGGAAATCTTTCCAGCCCCGAAGCCTTTGCCGTCTGTATTATCCCGACATAGGTTATATCGTGCGAGGCGAGGGCGTCGAACTTCAATTTCAGATTTTCCCCGTCGCCGCGGTTATGCGCCTGCAAGACGGAATAAGCGAGCGTTCCCTTTATCGCCTTTTTCTTCTTGTCCTCCACCATAAACGCGACGTTCTCCTTGACGAGACCGCCGTCCATATAGTAGACTCCTCCCTTTATCAACTTGATCATAATGCGTCTTTTTCCTTATTTTTCACTGTTTATACGCCCATTCTATACTAAAATGCGATTTATTGCAAGCCATATTGAGCAAAAACCGCAATTTGCGCCCGCAATTTAAATTTTTGCGCATAACCCTTTCAGCGCTTGCGTTTATCGGCGTTTGATTGTATAATGGCAGTATGAAACGCTTTAAATACAAATTTTCCACTCCGATGAAGGTTGCGATGTACGTCGCGCTCGCCCTCGGCGCGGCGGGCTTTACCGTAAACCTCGTCTATTGCATATTGGAAGGCACGGCGAACGCCGCCGACCCCGTCTACCCGATATTGCAGTATTCGCTGATGTTTTTCGTCACGGTCGCGCTCGTTGTTATCATTTTATCGGTGCTCATAAACTCCGCGTACGTGATAGACGGCAAGAAGTTCAAGACATGTTTCGGCTTTATAGTAAGCAAGTATGACATCGACGAAATCGTATCGGTTACGCTCGACAGAAAGACGGATAAACTCGCCGTGACGTTTGCAAACGATTCGTTTATCGTCATCGTGGTAAGGCAGGATTGGTACGACGACTTCATAAAAGCGCTGCTCGAAGCCAACCCCAAAATCGAATACACGATAAATTCTTTGGAAAAACCCGAGGACGAGAAAAAATAACACGTTAACGGCATATAAAAGGGAGGTTGCAAAAGTTTTTGCGACCTCCCCTTTCGGTTTGCTTTAAAAGCCGAATTTTGCCCAAAACTGTCATTATCTTTTGAGTTATTTTACTGTTTTGCCCCTTTCTTTCTCTTCTTATCGAGCATTTTCTTGACGGAAGTGTGGTGTTCTTCCCCCGCCATCAACCTCTTCAAATTCTTGTTGTGCGCTATCCAAGTTATCAGGTTGAGCGCGAACAGCATCATAAACATTATTATGACGTAAGCGTTCGTCATGATTTCCGCGTAGCGCACCGCGAATATCACCGCCTGCCATACCGTGTATATGGAGACGCCGAACAGCGAGCCCATCGACCCCCACTCCGTAAAATACATATAGAAGAAGAGCAGGAAGAATATCCCGAGCCCGATAAAGGCGAACCACCATATCTCGCAGGAGACGGAACACCAGAAAAGCCCTATTGTCGTGGCGATTCCCTTGCCGCCTTTGAACTTCATCGTCACGGGGAACACGTGCCCTATGACCGCGCAGACCGCGAACAGATAGCGCGCGAAGTCGGAAACGGCTACGTACTGCGTGCCCGCAAAGTAGTAGTTTTTGAATATCAGAAAGCCGGCGACAACGGGTATACCGCCCTTCAAGCCGTCGCACACAAAGTTGAGTATGCCGTATTTCAAGCCGAGCTGGCGGGAAATATTCATAGAGCCGGGGTTTCCGCTGCCCTCTTTTCTTATGTCGTGGTGCTTTAACCGCGCTATAAGTATGGCGAAGTTGAAACAGCCGCAGAAATAGCTTATCACCGCCCCGAGCAGCAGCCAATACCAGCCGTGAGCCAAATCAAAGGGCTTCATGTTTGAAAAATCGAATTGATACATAATTTGACCTCCCGCCGTTTATTCGTCCTTCTTTTCGCGCGTGACTATGCGTATAGGCGAACCCTCGAACCCGAAAGAGGAGCGCAGCGCGTTCTCCAAAAACCTCTCGTAGGAAAAGTGCAAGAGGTCGGCGGAGTTCACGAACAGCACGAACGTCGGCGGGGCTGTCGCCACCTGCGAAGAATAGTACACTTTGAGCCTTCTGCCGTTGTAGGAAGGCGGCTCGTTCGCGCGCACGGTGTCGGAAATGAAGTCGTTCAGAACGCCCGTCTGTATGCGCTTGTGCGCGTTGGCGTAGACGTTTTCCACCCGCTGACCCGTCTTTGCGGAAATATATAGCGACTTGAAGTAGTCCATGAATTTCAGATCTTCTTTGAGTTTATCCTGAAATTCGTTTATCGTGGAGGAGTTTTTCTCTATCAGATCCCACTTGTTCATGACAACGACGGAGGGCTTCCCCTGCTCGTGCACGTAGCCTATAATCTTTGTGTCCTGCTCGGTGAGCCCCACCGTGCTGTCCACGACGAGAAGGCAGACGTCCGCACGGCGCACCGCGTCGAACGCGCGCATGACGGAGTAGTACTCCACGTCGTCCTCCACTTTCGATTTTTTGCGTATGCCCGCGGTGTCGATTATGGTGTAGGCGCGCCCGTCGTAGGAAAAACGTGTGTCTATCGCGTCGCGCGTCGTGCCCGCGATGTCGGTAACTATCGACCTCTCGAACCCGAGAATTTTATTGACGAGGCTGGACTTCCCCGCGTTTGGTTTGCCGACGACGGCGATTTTTATGCTGTCGTCCTCCTCGTTTTCGTACTTTTCGAAGTAACTCACCGCCTCGTCCAGAACGTCGCCAATGCCCTTGCCGTGTTCGGCGGAGACGGGTAAGGGTTCGCCGAGCCCGAGGGAGTAAAACTCGAACACCTTGTCCTCCGCGTACTCGTCTATCTTGTTCACGACCAAAATAACGGGCTTTTTGCTGCGGCGTAGCATGTCCGCGACTTCATAGTCGGACGTCGTCAACCCCTCTTTCCCGTCAACGAAAAAGAGTATGACGACGGCGGTTTCTATCGCGACTTCCGCCTGCTTTTTTATCTGTTTCCACATTAAATCGTCGCTTTTGAGCTCTATTCCGCCCGTATCGACTATGGAAAACGCCTTGCCGCGCCATTCCGCGTCGGCGTACAGCCTGTCGCGCGTGACGCCCGGTCTGTCCTCGGTTATTGAAATTTTTCTGCCCGCAACCTTGTTGAAAAACGTGGACTTCCCCACGTTCGGTCTGCCGACGATAGCTATCAAGGGGTTTGCCATAACAGATGACCTTTTTGCTTTATTTAACTGAATTATAAGTTAAAATGCGGAAAAAGTAAAGCGGTTTGCGCCATTTGGCGCAAACCGCTGCTCTATTTATCTCTCTTTTATTACAACCACGAGCCGATGCCGAAGCCGACGAGACCGAGAAGGCTCAGAATGAAGAATACAAGATAGAGTATCTTCCAAGTCTTGCCCTTGTTCTTCACGTAGTCCCAAGCCGCAAGCCAAACGGCGATAAACACCGCTATCTGCGAAATAAGCGAGCAAACGCCGCTCACGCGGTTGCCCCAATCGATATGCACGCCGCACTTGCCGAGCAAGTTGAGTATAAACGTGATTATGCCCGCTACGCCCGCAAGGACGAGTCCGAAGAAAGCGCACGTCTTTACGAGCGAATAGTTGCTGCTTGTCGACGTGGTCGTGGTAGTCTTTTTCTTAGCCATAAAAAATCTCCTTTTTGTCTTTTTACGCAATTTATTATAGCAAGCTCATTGGGAAATTGCAAGTTTTCAGAGAGAAAAATTGTCAAAACCCAATTTTGCAAGCGTCTTTTTGAAATATTCGGGCAGCGGGGCGGTAAAGCGCATTTCTTCCCCGCTCACGGGGTGAGTAAATTGCAGCGCGTACGCGTGCAGAAGCTGCCCTTCCAAGCCGAATTCCCTCTTCTTTCTGCCGTACACGTCGTCGCCCACTATCGGGTGATTCATGTACTTAGCGTGCACCCTTATCTGGTGCGTCCTGCCCGTCAGCAGATCGAACCGGCAGAGCGTATAGCCGTTCTCCCTTTCCAGAACGGTATAATCGGTTATGGCTATCTTGCCCTTTTCGGGAGGGACTACCGCCATCTTCACCCTGTCCGTCGGGCTTCTGCCTATGTAGGTGGATATCCTCCCGCTGTCCTGTCCCAAATTGCCTTCGAGCAGCGCGATATAGGTGCGGCGGCAGGTCTTGTTCGCTATCTGCTCCGCGAGCGAGAGGTGCGCCCTGTCGTTCTTTGCCACTACGAGCAAGCCCGAAGTGTTCTTGTCTATGCGGTGGACTATCCCCGGGCGAATCACGCCGCCTATGCCGCTTAAATTGCCGAGGCGATACAAAAGCGCGTTGACGAGAGTGCCGTCCTCGTTGCCGTTGCCCGCGTGCACCGTCATGCCCTGCGGCTTGTTAATAACCGCCAAGTCGTCGTCCTCGTAAATTATTTCGAGCGGAATGTCCTGCGGCTGCGCGGCGAGCGGTTTAGGGTCGGGAAGAATCACCTTTATCCCGTCGCCCTCCTCTATCTTCTGCCCCGCCTTCGCCGCCTTGCCGTTGACGAACACGCACTCGCCGTCAAACAGCTTTTTCAGCGCGGAACGGGTGAATTCCGTCAGCTCTCCGCTTAAAAACACATCCGCGCGGGGGCACTTTTCACGGGCGGTAAAGTTCCTCTCTTCCATTACTCTTCTTTTCCGCCCTCTCCGCTTCCGCCCTCGGGCTTTTCCGCGCCTTTTCCCTCGGGCTGTCCTTCCTCGGGCTGTCGCCCGCTTTTTTGTGTGACATCTTCCGCGCTTTCCGCGTTATCTGTGCTTTGCGCGTTTTCCGTCTTTGCCGCATCCCGCAAGGCTTGTTCGTTTTCCCTGTTTTCGCGTGCGGCGACGCGGGCTTTCGCGCCCTTTGTGAGGGGCAAAACCGCCCATTCGTTGAAGAAAAGCAGGTCGATTATCGCGAGGATTACGCCCAAAACTATGAAGAAGTCCGCAAAATTGCAGCACGCCCAGCTGCCGAAGAGGTTCATCCAGACGAAATCGCGCACGCAGCCGAACGCGAACCTGTCCACGAGGTTGCCTATCGCGCCCGCGCCTATCATGCAGAGCGCGGTTTTAAGGACGGCGAAGCGCTCGGGCAAGAGCAGGAAAAACGCCGCGACGGCTATAAACATTATGCAGGAAAAGACTGTGAGAAACACCCGTCCGCCCGCAGTGCCGCCGAGGAAGGAAAACGCCGCGCCGTCGTTCAGATTGCCGCTTTCCACCCAGATAAAGCCCGGGATAACGGTGAAATTCCAATCGAACGCGACCTCGCAGGTCTTTAAAATAAGGTCTACCGCTATCAAAACAGCGAACACAGCGGTGAGAATTGCCGATGTCTTCCCGTACCGTATCTTTAATTTTGAGAAAAAACCGCCCTTTTTCATACCCCGATTATAACACAACCCGCCGATATTTAAAAGCGTTTAAAGCGGGTTTGTCTCAATTTGCCGTCATTTAAGTTCAAAACTTTCGGGCGCGTAAAAAGCGCGGCGTATTTTAGCCGCGCTTTCACTGTTTTATAAACCCCAGACTTATCAGAATGGCTTTATCCACTTTGGACATCGTGCCTTCGGGGATTTCCCCTATCTTCTCCTTTAACCTCCGCTTGTCGAGGGTGCGGATCTGTTCGAGGAGTATCACCGAATCTTTCGCCAGCCCGAACGAGCCGACGGGAAGTTCTATATGCGTGGGGAGTTTCGCCTTGTTTATCTTGCTCGTTACCGCCGCCGCAATTATCGTGGGCGAATACTTGTTGCCGACGTCGTTCTGCACGACGAGCACGGGGCGTATTCCGCCCTGTTCGCTACCCACTACGGGCGATAAATCGGCATAATACAATTCACCGCGTTTTATCGTCATCATTTACCTCTTTTTAAGCGCGACGCCTTGCCGCGCTGCGGGCAGTCATACTACATTATACGCCCGCCCCTTGGTAAATTGTTGACTTTAAGAGCGAATACTATACCGTTCCGTCAGAAAATTGTGGGGATATTTATCATCTCGCACACGCCGCACGCCGCGCATATGCGGTAGGAAAAATACGCTATCAATATCGCGAGCATTGTGCAGCCCGCCGCCTTGCCGAGCTTGTTGCCGTTGAAGAAGGAGAAAATCAACAGCACCGCCGCCGCTATTACCGAAAGATATCCGTCCGCAAGCGAGGAGACGTCAAACGCGACCCCCGCGCCCGCCGCGCTCACGAACCCGAGCCCCGCGACGAGCAGGATATTCGCTATGTTGCTGCCTATTATGTTGCCCGTCGCGAGCCCCATATCGCCCTTTTTTGCGGCGGAAATGCTCGTGACGAGTTCGGGCAGGGAAGTTCCGAACGCGACTACCGTCAGCGCGACGATGCCCGTGGGAATGTGCAACAGCTCTTCCGCTATATACGTCGCGCCGTCAACGACGAGCTGCGCGCCGCCGACGACCATCGCCAGCCCGACTATCGTTATGACTATCAGAAACCACGTCTTGTCGCAAAGGCTTGCGTATTTCTGCCTGACGTTGTCCATAAACCCGCCGAAACCTTCGCGGCGAACGGCAACTTCGCCCTCTGTTGCGACCTCCGCGGAGAGCGATTGTTCCATCAGCGCGGGTTTGTTGCGCTTTGCCATGTAGATGGTGTACGTCATGAACACCGCGTAGAGCACGAGGAGTATCAAGCCGTCATACCACGCGAAACTTTTGCCTATGTCGCCGAGGAGCAAAAACAGCAGGCTTATTGCGATAAGAAAGGGGATTTCTATATAGCGCGAGCTCTTTTCCACGGGGATAGTCGCGATAAGCGCACTTATGCCCAAAATGAGCAGTATATTCATCATGTTGCTTCCGAGCACGTTGCCCATTATGACGCTTGCGCCGCTCGCGTCGCCCATGGAAGCCTTAATGCCGCCTATCACGGACACGGCGGCTTCGGGTGCGGAAGTGCCCACCGCCACCACCGTAAGACCTATGATAAAGGTGGAAACTTTGAGTTTTGCAGCTATTCCCGACGCGCCGTCCACGAAGAAGTCCGCGCCCTTGACCAACAGCACAAAGCCCACAAGCAGAGCGAAAATCCATAAAACTGCCATTTATTTTACCCTCACACGCAATTATTTGTCGCCGCGGCAACGCACGGCATTTTCTGATTTTTAAGTTATTTCCACGCGCTTAAACGTTCGTTTAAGCGATTTTAAGCCCTTTGAAGTCCGACGAAGCGCGGCGATATCACAATGCGCAACATAAAAACACGCAAACGTCCGACAATATTATTTGCTTAAACCCCTTAAATTATATTATTGACTTCGACGCGTTTTTATTAAAATCGGGGCGGTAAGAAGAAAAAAGACTTTTAACTTAAAGCGAACTTTAAGTTAAAAGTCTTGTTACCGCAAATAAAAGACGGTGTCAAACCCCGAGCCTTTAAAGCCGTGATGACGAGGTTTGCCTTCAACTACTCCCTTTCAACGCAATTAAATTTAACACATTCAGCCGTTCTGAGTCAAGCGTTTTACCGCAATATGCAGATTATTTAATATATCCGTGGCGGTCACGCTGTATTCGCCCGCCTCTTCCGAGCATATATCCGCAGTTGTGCCGAGGACGTACTGCGCGCTCACAGCCGCCTGCACGAGGTCGAGCCCGCGCGCCGCGCCGCCGCAGATAAGCCCCGAGAGCATATCCCCGCTGCCCGCCTTTGCTAGCGCGCTGTTGCCCGTAAGCGAGAGCACGCACCTTTCTCCGTCCGCCGTCACCGACACGGAATTTTTGAGGTGCACGGCTACGTTGTATTCCGCCGCGAACTTCTGCGCCGATTCCACGGGAATCGTGGTTATGTTTTTGAGCGTATAGCCCGATATGCGCGCGAATTCCTTGACGTGCGGGGTGATGAGCACCTTGCACTTCGCGCTCTTCAACACATTAGGTCCGAATTGCGCGAGGGCGTTTATTCCGTCCGCGTCGATTATCAGCTTGCCGTGGTAGTTTTCCAGCAGATAGCACACTTTATCGTACGTTTCGCGGGTGTTGCCCATTCCCATGCCTATCGCTATGCTGTCCGCGGCGAGGTCGGGCTCTGTCGGATATGTAGCCTGCGGATAGACGGGGAACAGCCCCCACTTGACATGTTCGGGGACGTTCGCCAATACGTAGCCGCAACCCGACTTCAATGCAGCCGCAACGCTGAGCGCAGCCGCCCCGGGGAAGTCTTCGCTGCCCGCCACGACGCACGCCTTGCCGTACGTGCCCTTGTTGGAATTGCGCTTGCGCGCGGGGAAGAGCGCTTTGACGTCCTCTTCGTCATACGAGCACGCGCACGCCTCTTCCTGCGCCTTTATCTTGATGTCTTTGACGACTATCTTCCCGCTGTAATCTATCCCGTCGCCGAGAACGCAGCCGAGCTTTATGTACGAGATGGCGACCGTCATGTCCGCCCTGACCGCAACACCCATCACCGCGCCGTTATCGCCGTTCAGCCCGCTCGGCAAATCGGCGGCAATGACGTAGGCGTTGCTCGCGTTTATCTTCTTAATGACGGAGGCATAGCCGCTTTCCACCGCGCGGGAAAGCCCCGTGCCGAAAATGCAATCGACTATTATCTTGCCCGTTATGCGCTGGGAATACTCGCCTTTATACTTCTTCTTTTCGCGCTGGCAGTCCGCCGTCAGCTTGCCCTCCACGGCGAAAACCTTGACGTTGAACCCGCGGGAGAGCAGCTCGCACGCGCAGACGTAGCCGTCTCCGCCGTTGTTGCCCGTGCCGCAGACGACGAGAATGTCCTTAACCTCCCTCGCCGCGGCTACTTCGCTCACCTCGTCCGCGAGGGCGCAGCCCGCGCGGTGCATAAGCGTTGCCTTGGGGAAACCGCCGCGAATGGTGAACTCGTCGGCGGCGCGCATCTGTTCGTTAGTCATGTAGTACTGCATATTAACCTCAAACTCATCTCCGCACTGTTTATTTTTATTCGTTTTCCGTCCGCCTCGCATATCAGCGAGCCGTCTTTGCCGACGTCCGCTGCAATCGCCGAAAACGTCTTTTCGCCGCAAGTGAGGCAGACTTCCTTCCCGAACCAATCTATGTAACTTTTATAATCTTCCACGGTGTATTCGCCGCGTAAATTTTTTATGAGAATTCTGCGTATCCTGTCTATCGGATACCTTCGCCCTTTACATTGGCAGACGCTCGTCGCGACGGGGGCGAGCTCTTCCGGCAGGCGGTTATTTACGTTTATGCCCATTCCCACGATAGAAAGCAGCGTTCCGTCGGAGAGCAGGGTGTTTTCAATGAGCGTGCCGCATATCTTTTTACCGCCGCAGAGCACGTCGTTCGCCCATTTTATCGTGGGGCGAAGTCCTATCCTTTCCAGCGTGCGGCAGACCGCCACGCACGAATTTATCATTATCGAAAACGTTTCGGAAAAGGGCAGCGGAAATCTCCTCATGACGGATATGTACAGCCCGCCTTTTTCCGAGGAAAACGACCTGCCTTTCGTGCCCATTCCGCCCGTCTGCCTTTCGGCGACGACTACCACCTGCCGCCCCGCCTCTATAAGCGGATAGCGCTTGCAATAGAGATTTGTGGAATCGACCTCTTTAAGCCGCACGGTCAGGGATTTAAAATCGCTTTTCACCTTTACTCTTCTTCGCCGCCCAATTTTTCGCACGCGCTCTTTGCCGTGTCGTAGGAATAGCCCTTGCCGACGAGATATCTGCAACCCTTGTACAGATTTTCTTTCGTCTTTGGCTTTCCGCGCAGATATTTTTCAAGCAGGGCTGCGGCTTCCTCCCCGCTCTCTTCGACGTCGCAAAGCAGCTTTTCTACGAGTTCTTTTTCCACGCCCCGCCGCAACAGATAATCTTCTATCGCGCGCTTGCCTTTGCCCGAAGCCCCCGCGATATACGCCTTGCAATAGGCTTCGTCGTCCACGTAGCCGTAGTATTTCAGCCTTTCGACGACGTAGTCCGCGACGGCTTGAACGTATCCCTTTGCCGCGAGGAAATCGCGCATCTGCTTTTCCGTTTTCATCGTGGCGGAAAGATGGGTGAGCGCTTTATCCACAGCCTGCGCTTTCTCTGTTTCGAGCTGTATTGCGTCGAGTTCGCTCTTTTCCACGCGCATGCCCGCTTTGAGGCGGTACTTTATCGCCACTTCGAGCTTTATCCCGCAGTAAAATCTGCCGTCCACATAGACGTTGCAGCGCGTTTTATCCTTTATCTGCGGCTCTATCGAAGTAATTTCGGGCATTTGCCTCTTCCCCCTGCGACGCTTTTTATTTTATCATTATAAATTCATTTTGTCAATTATGATTATTGACATAAAGGTTACAATATTGTATAATAATCTAAGGATATGATCCGCATGCGTTTGATTGCGGAAAGGAGTTTTTTTATGGCAGTTGATATTGATTGGAGCAATCTCGGTTTCGGATATGTAAAAACGCCCTACCGCTTCGTTGCGGAATACAGGCGCGGAAAATGGAGCAAGGGAAGAATGACGACTTACGACAAAATCGTCATTCCCGAAAGCGCGGGCGTATTGCAATATGCGCAGACGGCGTTCGAAGGGCTCAAAGCCTATATAACCAAGGACGGGAAGGTCGTCACGTTCCGCCCCGACTTGAACGAACAGCGGTTGACGTCCTCCCTCTCCCGCCTCGAAATGCCCGCCCTTCCCGAAGGAATGTTCATGGAAGCGGTCGAAAAGGTCGTAAAGGCGAACAAAGATTTTATCCCCCCTTACGGCAGCGGGGCTTCCCTCTATCTGCGCCCCTATATGTTCGGCGCGTCCAACGTGGTGGGCGTGAAGCCTTCCGAGGACTATCAGTTCAGGCTTTTCGCAACTCCCGTAGGTCCGTACTTCAAAAACGGCGTCAAGCCCCTCACTTTGCGGGTGTGCGACTACGACAGAGCCGCGCCCCACGGAACGGGAAATATCAAGGCGGGGCTCAACTACGCGATGAGCCTGCAAGCCATTGTGGAAGCGCATGAGCTCGGGTTCGACGAGAACATGTACCTCGATTCCGCAACGCGCACTTTCGTAGAGGAGACGGGCGGCGCGAACTTCATATTCGTCACCAAAAACGGCACGATAGTCACGCCCAAGTCGGAGAGCATACTCCCCTCCATCACCCGCCGTTCGCTGTGCTATGTTGCGGAAAATTACCTCAACATGCGTGTTGAACACAGACCCGTAACCTTTGAAGAGGTAAAGGACTTCGCCGAGTGCGGTTTGTGCGGCACGGCTGCCGTCCTTTCGCCCGTAGGCAAGATAAACGACCATGGCAGGGAGATAATCTTCCCCTCCGGCATGTACGAGATGGGTCCTGTCATAAGGCAGCTTTACGAAACGCTCGTAGGAATACAGCTCGGAGAGATAGAAGCGCCCGAGGGCTGGATTCACGAGATAGACGTTCAGGACGAGGAAGAACAGCCCGCCGACGAACAAGCCGAATAATTTCAGTCGGACTGATTTAATCGCGGCTATTATAAAAAATTTCGACAAAATGCGGGCTGCCGCAAGCGGAATTTTCCGCTTGCGGCAGCCTTTTTATGTAAATTTTTCACGCGGTGATAGTAATATCAACCTATAATAAGTATACTTATCCGTAAAATGAGTAAAATCGTCTAAAAAACCTCGGGCGCAATAATTTTGCGAAAATTCGGGGCAACGCCTTATTCTTTCGCCCCGAACGGATAAAAATAACACCTGCCGGCAAAAATCTTCACCCTGCCGCTGACGGCGTTGATCAAAGCCGCGTTGAAGTCCTCTTCCTCTTCCGCCTTAACCGCCACCGTGTAGCGCACCCCGTCCGCGTATTGCGTATCGACGACTTCCGCCCCGCGCGATGAAAAATAGCGCGCCGCCGTCTCCGCGTCGGGATAGCCGAACAGATAGACGTTTTCGACGCAGGGTGCGAAGCACACTATCTTTGCCGCGGCTAAATTTTCCGCCACGCAACCCGAGTACGCCCGCACGAGCCCGCCCGCGCCCAACTTTATCCCGCCGAAATAGCGGGTGACGACCACCGCACATTCGCACAGCTTTTTCGCGCGGAGAACTTCGAGCATGGGCATGCCCGCCGTTCCCTGCGGCTCGCCGTTGTCCGAAAAGCGCAATAGATTTCCCAGCCTGTCCGCGACGTACGCATAGCAGTTGTGAGTGGCGTCGGGATAGCGCGCGCACACCTCCGCGACGAACGCTTTCGCCTCTTCGTCGCCGCATATATGGCGGCTTGTGGCGATAAAGCGGGATTTTTCTATCACCTTTTCAGTCGCCGTTTCGCCGCCGAGCGAGAGATATTTGCCCTCCATTTTTCCTCACAAAAGATTTATCCGCACGTGAATTTTTTTGCCCTTGTGGAGGACGTCTCCACTCTTCACCGCTGCGTTGAAATCAACGACCTTTTCGTCGTTGAGCGACACGCCGCCCTGCTGAATGAGCCTGCGCGCCTCGCCGTTGCTCGCGCAGAGCCCCGCCGCCACGAGCACGGGAATTATAGTCGCGCTCTCCGCCTTTATATCCTTGACTGGCAACTCGCCGCCGCTCCCGCCGAACGCCGCCTTTGCCTGCGCAAGCGCGGTATTCGCCTTATCTTCGCCGTGCACCATTTTCGTGAGCTCGTACGCCAAAATTTCCTTCTTTTCGTTTATGCGGCTGCCGTCCCACTTCTCCATTTCGCGCAGCTCTTCGAGCGGGATAAACGTGAGCATTTTGAGGCATTTCATCACGTCCGCGTCGTCGATATTGCGCCAATACTGATAAAATTCGTAGGGGGAGGTCTTGTTCTCGTCGAGCCAGACCGCGCCCTTTGCGGTCTTGCCCATCTTCTTGCCCTCGCTGTTCAAAAGCAGCGTGATGGTCATCGCGTACGCGTCCTTGCCCGTCTTTTTGCGTATGAGCTCCGTCCCCGCGAGCATGTTCGACCACTGGTCGTCGCCGCCGAACTGCATGTTGCAGCCGTAATGTTCGCTGAGATAGTAGAAATCGTACGCCTGCATTATCATGTAGTTGAATTCGAGGAAGCTAAGCCCCTTTTCCATGCGCTGTTTGTAGCACTCCGCGCGCAGCATGTTGTTGACGGTGAAGCACGCGCCGACGGAGCGCAACAGCTCTATATAGTTGAGCGGAAGAAGCCAATCGGCGTTGTTGACCATTATCGCCTTGTCGTCGCCGAACTCTATAAAGCGCGACATCTGCCTTCTGAAACACTCGCAGTTGGCGTCGATTTTCTCCTTTGTCATCATAGAGCGCATATCCGTCCTGCCGGAAGGATCGCCGATATGCCCCGTGCCGCCGCCGATGAGCACGACGGGTCTGTTGCCCGCCATCTGCAATCTCTTCATCAGGCACAGCGCCATAAAGTGCCCGACGTGCAGGCTGTCCGCCGTCGGGTCGAACCCGATATAGAAACGCGCGCCGCCGCCGTTTATAAGGCTGCGTATCTCCTCTTCGTCCGTGACCTGGGCGATAAGCCCTCTCTCTTTGAGTTCTCCGTAAATATCCATAACGCACCGAAAAATTTTTTTTATTTATCTAAGTATAACAATTTCCCGACGCATTTGCAATTATTTAGCCCCGCATTTTGCCGCAAATAAAGGGTATTTTGCCGCAAAAAGAGTTAAAACGCCCCGTTTTGCCTTTAACGGGACGCCTTTTGACATTTTTGCAGACGTCCACGGAATTTTCCGCAGGTCTTTTGACCTTTTGCCGAGGTCTTTTGAACATTTTTGTTGACGTCTTTCGGTATCTTTGTGGACGTCCTTTAAATTCAATCCCCGAAGAAATCGCCCCTTTGCAGCTTGCCGCGCGCCTTTTCTATCGCACGCTTTTCTATGCGGGAGACGTACGAGCGGGAGATGCCGAGGCTTTTCGCCACCTCGCGCTGGGGCACGGGCACGCCGTCGTCCAGCCCGTAGCGCATGGAAACTATCGTGTATTCGCGCGGGGTGAGTATGCCTTTGAGCGTCGCGACGAATTTTTCCTTCTGGATAGATTTTTCCACCTTGGCAAAGACGTTTTCCTCCTTTTCGGACAATAAGTCCATTACGGTGAGTTCGTTGCCGTCCTTATCCACGCCCACGGGATCGTAAATGTAGAGGGTGTTCTTGTGCTTCTTCCCCGCCCTTATCAGCATGAGTATTTCGTTTTCTATGCAGCGGGCGGTGTATGTGGCGAGCTGCGTGCCCATTCCGTCCTGAAAGGTGTTTATCGCCTTGATAAGCCCAATCGAGCCGACGGAGAGCAAGTCGTCAGTTTCCGCCGCGCCCGTGTACTTTTTGGCTATGTGCGCGACGAGGCGCATATTGTGCTTTACCAATATGTCTTTCGCCTCCTTATCCCCCGCCCGCGCGAGGGCGAGATACTTCTTTTCCTCCTCCGCGGAAAGGGGTTTGGGAAACGAGCCCTTCTGCTTTATCAGACCCGTGAACACGAATACTTTTGCCAGAAACAATCCTATAAAGTCGAACAACATAACGTCACCTCTCAAAACGAATGAGTTTACTACTTTATGTCGGAAAAAGATTGTCCTATAACTTTTGCACGCTTTTTTTTGCTTTTTTGAAAGGCGGGCGGGTGTTTTTAAATGCGGGGCGGGGCTGTTTGGGGGAAGTTGGGGGCGGCAAAATTCATGGCGTTGTTTGAAAAGATTAAAGGCGGGCGCTTAAAAAGATTAAAGGCGGGGCGCAAAACGGCAAACTGCCGTTTTGCGCCCCGCCCTCTTTAAAAATTCATTTATTTCAAACGGTTTTGTTGAAATCATTCGCGCTTAATTCACATAAAAATGTTGCCGCGCTATTATATTTCACCCCGCCGTTTAAGCGTTTTCGGACTGCTTCAACACCGCGAGATAGTTTTTCAGATTGTCCGCAATGGCGTTGAGTATGACGTAGAATTTTTCCCGCTCCCTGTCCGTCTTTATCACAGTGCCCGCGTTCACCGCCCTTTCGGACTTTTCCGCAATGCGCGCCGCGAGCTCCTTACCCGACGGCGTGAGGCGTATTCCGGCGTTATAACTGTCGGGGTCGTACTCCACGTAGCCGCCCGCGCGCAAGAGCGCAAGCCCGCGGGAAATCGCCGCCTTGTCCTCGTACGTCAGCTTGACGAGGTCGGCAGAAGTCAAACCGCTTGGGTGCACGCTCAGATAGTATACGCACATGACGTGAATGGCTTTGAGCCCGTACTCCTTCATCTCCAACGTCTTAATCTTGTTTACCAACTTGTTAAGCTTCAATATCGTCACCGTAAAATTTTCGAATACCTTTTCCATGAATTTTTTCGCATTTCCGGAGATGTCTCCCAACGCGCGCCTCCTTTGATTTTCAAGTCTATATTATAATAGCCCGAAACTTGTTGATTTGTCAACAAATTTCGGGCCTATTTTGCGATTTTCTTTTGAATTTTATCTGATTTTCACATTTTTACAGGCTCGCCTTTAATATGGCGTAGATTTCCTCCTCGGTGAGCACCTTGTAGCCGCCTTCCATGACGAGGGTGCTGCCCGTTATGCCTTTGAGCATATCCTCGGTCGCGCCGAGGTCGGAAATGTTCATGACGAGACCTATCTTCTTCATCCATTTTTCCATCTCGTCAAGCCCCTCTTCCGCCACCTGCTTTTCCGTCTTGCCCGCGGGGTCTACTCCCCAGACGTTGACGGCGTAGCGCGCGAATTTGGGCTGTCCGTAGGGCAGTATGTAGCGATAATAGGGAAGGGAAACCGCCGCAAGCGTCATGCCGTGCGTCGCGTCCGTGTGCGCGCCGACAGCCTGTCCGAGCATATGCACTTCCCAATCCGTCTCCTTGCCCTTAGCGACGAATGTGTTGAGCGCCCATGTGGCTATCCACATTATGTTGCTGCGCGCTTCGTAGTCCGTGGGGTTCTCCACCGCGATATCCGCGCTGTGTATAAGCGAACGCAGCAGCCCTTCCATGATGTAGTCGGAAGTGTTGTCGTCCGTGCCAGAAAAGTACTGTTCGAGAATGTGCGACATTATGTCGTAAATGCCCGAAACCATCTGGTATTTCGGCAGGGTGAACGTGAATTCGGGGTTGAGCACGGAGAACTTGGGGAACACGTTTTCGCCGAATACGTGACCTATTTTGAGCTTTTCCGCATGGTTGGTTATAACCGAGCCGCCGTTCATCTCGCTGCCCGTGCCGACCATCGTCAGAACACAGCCGACGGGAATTATTTTTGTGCCATCGTCGACGTCCTCCATTCTTATGAAGTACTTCTCCCACGGGTCGTCGCCGCAGTACGCCGAGACGGACACCGCCTTTGCGTAGTCGCACACCGAGCCGCCGCCCACGGCAAGAATGAGGTCAGCCTTCGCCGCGCGCGCCTTTTCGCACCCGTCGGCGAGTTTTTCGCTCGTCGGGTTGGGCATTACGCCGCCGTCCTCCGTCACCACCTTGCCGCTCGCATGCAGAACGGACAGCACTTTGTCGTAAATGCCGTTCTTTTTTATGCTACCGCCGCCGTAGACGAGCATGACGTTTTTGCCGTATTGGGATAACTCCGCGCCGAGGTTGTTCAACGCGTCTTTTCCGAAGTATAATTTCGTGGGGTTGCAGTATGTGAAATTACCCAGCATAAAATTACCTCTCCTGTTGTTTTTTTATTTGGTTTTTGCGGTTTTTCTGTTTTTTTATTGCTTTTTATGATTGTCTGTGCTTGATTATAGTGGCTTTTGCGGTTGTTTTTGCTACTGATTATTGTGATTTCTTTGCGATCTTTGCGGTTTTGGACGGTTGATTTGTGTTGTTTTTTTGTAGTCGCCCCGCATTTTAAGCCCGATAGTTGCGGCAATTATTTTATCGCAAACTTCATTGCACCTATATAATATTGTAAACGCATTTCCGACCTTTCAAACGCGACCGCCCTTTGCAGAAATGCGCAAAACGCGACCGTTCGACATTTTCATCGGAAAATTCCCGCCGACCGCACTATAATTGTCCATCAAACCGCATTTGCCTATTTATTATATCACAGCCATCGAATTTTTTCAAGACATTATTTTCGCTGCAACCAAACACCCCCATTGTTGCGCTTTTAAATATCGCCAAAACGTCGCGGACTATGCTTACCTCCCCCCAACTTAATTAGGGTTCGACTTTGTTAATTTCCGACAACCCTGCCGGGAATTTGCCGAAACCCTTAAAAGGGTACTCTCGGCAAAGCGTCGTCGCTTCGCTCCTCGCGCGAAAGCGGGCTCGATTGCGAGACACAAATCACCAAAATCGGCAGCGAGGCAAAAGCCCTGCCGGGAATTTGCCGAAACCCTTAAAAAGGGAACTCTCGGCAAAGCGTCGTCGCTTCGCTCCTCGCGCGAAAGCGGGCTCGATTGCGAGACACAAATCACCAAAATCGGCACGGTATAAACCGTGCCGATTTTGGTGACCCTGCCGGGAATCGAACCCGGGATTGAGCCTTGAGAGGGCTCCGTCTTAACCGCTTGACCACAAGGCCGTATGTATTTTTAAGCTGCCGTCCTTACATGCCTTAACGCGCGTTCCGCATTTCAAAAGTTGCGCATTTCAAAAGTGCGTTTCGCGCTCGTTTCGGCGCATATCGGGCTTTTTGCCTGCGTGCTATGGGGAAATCACCCCACTGCTATGCGATTATATCATAACTATCGGAAGTTTGCAAGCAAAATACCGAGGCAACCTGAAAAATTTGTTATTTCGGGTCGGCAACGCAGCTCGTGCGAAAAATTCCCGCTTTTTAAGAGTCAGCGCAACTCGTGCGAAAAATTCCCGCTTTTAAGCGTCGGTGCAACTCGGGTAAAAAAGTCCCGCTTTTAAGCGTCGGTGCAACTCGGGTAAAAAAGTCCCGCCCTCTATTTTATAAGCGTCCGTCCAATTCAATCGAAAAAAGGCGCGCTATTATAATGCGCTATTATAAACAGAAGTCCAATCCGACAACCCGCATACATATCCCTCGCCCAATCGCGCACCCCCCAAAAAAACTTGCCTTTTTAACCCAACCATACAATCAGGCAAATCTTTCGTACAGCAGTTGCGCCGTCCTTATGCCGTCCGCCGCGGAGGAAGTTATGCCGCCGCTGTAACCGCTCCCCTCGCCGCAGGGATATAGGTTTTTTATGCCGACGGACTGCCCGTCCTCTCCCCTCAAAATCTTGACGGGCGAAGAAAAGCGCGTTTCCACCCCGCTGAGCACGGCGTCGGGGCAATCGAAGCCCTTCACCCTTCTGCCCATGTCGGGA
>CANREX010000003.1 GCA_947629735.1 uncultured Clostridia bacterium | reverse complement strand
CTGTATTTTATAAAAGAAAAATAATTTTTGGGGGATTTTAGCGATGCTAAGAAAAAAGGAATGTGTTGCAATGTTGCTTGCAGGCGGTCAGGGAAGCAGACTCTACGCTTTAACGAGTAACATAGCAAAGCCCGCCGTATCGTTCGGTGCGAAGTACAGGATAATAGATTTTCCTCTGTCGAACTGTATCAACTCCGGAATCGACACGGTCGGCGTGCTCACTCAATACCAGCCGCTCGTTCTCAACGAGTACGTGGGTAACGGTCAGCCGTGGGATCTGGACAGAACTTTCGGCGGCGTACATATTCTCTCGCCTTACGAGGCGAAGAAGGATACGTCGTGGTACAAGGGAACGGCTAACGCAATCTATCAGAATATCCGTTTTATGAAGATGTACGATCCCGAGTACGTTTTGATACTTTCGGGCGACCACATCTATAAAATGGACTACGACAAGATGCTCACCGCGCACAAGAACACGGGGGCGGACTGCACGATTGCGTGCATGCAAGTGCCCATGAAAGAGGCTTCCCGCTTCGGTATTCTGAACACAAATCCCGACGGCTCTATCTATGAGTTCGAAGAAAAGCCCAAGCAGCCCAAGAGCGATTTGGCTTCCATGGGAATTTACATATTCACCGCTTCAAAACTCTTCAAATACCTCGAATTGGACGAGCAAGACCCCAATTCCGAAAAGGATTTCGGCAAAAACATTCTTCCCGCAATGCTCAAAGCGGGCGAAAAGATGTTCTCTTACAGGTTCGAAGGCTATTGGAAGGACGTCGGCACGATTACCTCGCTTCTCGAAGCGAATATGGACCTCCTCGGAACTGTTCCCAACTTCGAACTTCGCGACAACGACAACGTCATTCATTCGAGAAGCCCGCTTGCGCCTCCCGCATACGTTGAAGGCAGCGTGGTAAATTCCATGATAGCAAACGGCTGCGAAATTGAAGGCACGGTTGAAAATTCCGTAATAGGCACAAACTGCGTCGTTGAAAAGGGCGCGGAAGTAAAGGACAGCGTTCTGATGGGCAATATAGTAGTCAAGGCGGGCGCTAAGGTCAACTATTCTATCATCGACGAAGAAGTTACCATAGGCGAAAAGGCGGTCGTCGGCGAAGATAAGAGCGCGGCGTGCAAAGTCGAGGGCAAGACAAGCGGAATCACCGTTCTCGGCAGGGGCGTAAACGTAAGCGCCAAGGGCAAGATTGCCGCTGGCGAAATTGTAGATAAGAGCGTATAAGGGGGATAAAAAAATGACATCTAAGGTTGGAGTTATTTTTTCAAGTATAAACGACGATCATGTGCCTGAACTTACCAAGGTAAGGTCCAAGGCTTCTATACCTTACGGCGGAAGATACCGCCTTGTGGACTTCGCACTTTCCAATATGGTCAATTCCGGGATAACCACCGTGGGAATGATCACAAACAGCAACTATCAATCGCTTATGGACCACCTCGGCTCTGGCAAAGAGTGGGATCTCGCGAGGAAGGAAGGGGGACTTATTCTCCTCACGCCTTACAGCGACGAGAGCGAAGTGCTCTACAAAAACCGCCTCGAAGCGTTGAAAGGCTCTATGGCTTTCCTCAAAAAGTGCAAGGAAGATTACGTCGTCATTGCGGACAGCGACGCGGTGTACAAGCTCGATTACAGCAAGGTTATCGAACAGCACTCGGCTACTAATGCGGACTTCACTTTGGTTTATCACGAGCACGAGAGCTTGGATAAGCGCGAATACATGCAGCTCGACACCGAAGCGGACGGCAGCGTAAGGTCTATCGATATCAACGTAAAGGGCAGCGGCGTTCAGAAATATTACATAAACGTATTTGTCGCCCGCACTTCGTTCCTTCTCAGCGCGTTGCAGACGGCTATTTCGAGAGGATATACGAGTTTTTCCAAAGACCTCATCATACCTTCCGTAAAAGCGGGCAGGGTTTACGGCTATAAGTTGGACGGCTATTACAGCAGCATCGATTCGCTCGCCGCATACTTCAAGTCGAACATGGATTTGCTCGATAAGGGCGTAAGGCAGGAAATTTTCGGCGACAGGGACGTCTATACAAAGGTAAACGACGCGCCTCCCGCAAAGTTCACCGATACCGCAAAGGTAAGCAATTCGCTCATTCACGACGGCTGCCTCATCGAAGGCACGGTTGAAAACTGCATACTTTTCCGCAACGTAAAGGTGGGGAAGGGCTCTGTGCTTAAAAACTGCATTATAATGAGCGAAAACGCGATAGGCGAAAATTGCAAACTTTCGTACGTTGTAAGCGATAAGGACAGCACGATCGGCAACGGCAGAACGCTTGCCGGCTGCGAGCAGCAACCTTATTTTGTAAACAAAGGCTCGAAAATATAATATAAAGTATAACAGGGGGAAATATGGCTGCAACTACAACAAAAAAAACTGCCGCAAAGACTGCGGCTAAGAAAACCGCACAACCCAAGCCCGCTGCCGTAAAGAAAGCGGCGGAAGAGCCCGCTTTCACAGGGAAAAAGAAGATTCTCTTTGTCGCTTCCGAAGCAACGCCTTTCATTCAGACGGGCGGGCTCGCGGAAGTCATCGGGTCGCTTTCCAAGGCGCTTGCCGCTACGGATAAGTTTGACGTGAGGGTGGTAATTCCTCTTTATTCCGATATCAAAAAGGAATTCAGGGATAAATTCACATACCTCGGCAATCTCTATGTGCACCTCGCATGGAGAAATCAATACTGCGGCGTGTTCTCATACGAAAAGGACGGCGTTATATTCTACTTTATCGATAACGAGTTCTACTTCAAGAGACCCGGTTGCTACGGTTATTTCGACGACGGCGAGAGGTTTGCGTTCTTTTCGAGAGCGGTATTGGAGATAATGCCCTTCCTTAACTTCTATCCGGAAGTTATGCACTGCCACGATTGGCAGGCTGCGTTGGCGGCGATTTATCTCAAAACAAATTACTGTTTCCGCGAAGAATATCAGTTTATAAGGGCGCTGTTTACGATTCATAACATCGAATATCAGGGTCAGTATTCGCTGGATATACTTTCTTCGCTGTTTGACATCTACGGAAAGTATCAATACCTCGTAGAATATAACAATTCCATCAACCTTATGAAGGGCGCGATAGAAGTCTGCGAAAGATTTTCGACCGTCAGCCCCAAGTACGCGGAGGAGATTAAAGATCCTTACTATGCGCACGGGCTCGACCCGATAATCAGGAACAACGCGTTTAAGCTGCGCGGCATACTCAACGGCATAGACGACGTAGGTTACAACTGCGAACTCGACAGTCACCTGTTCGCCAACTTTACGCCCGACGATATGAGCGGCAAGGCAGTCTGCAAAAAGGAATTGCAGAAGATGCTCAACCTGCCCGTAAAGCCCGACACGCCTATAATTTCCATGATTTCGCGCCTCGTTTCGCATAAGGGTCTCGACTTGGTCACCAACGTTATTGAGGAAGCGTTGCAGGACGACATCCAGCTTGTCATTCTCGGCACGGGCGATTATCAGTACGAATCGTTCTTCCGCGCGTTGGCGCAGAAGTATCCCGACAAGGTGAGCGCGAATATCGTGTTCAACGGCGACCTTTCGAGGAAGATATATTCGGGTTCGGATATATTCCTGATGCCGTCTAAATCAGAGCCTTGCGGACTTTCCCAGATGATAGCGTGCAGATATGCGACAGTGCCCATCGTCAGGGAGACGGGCGGTTTGTTCGACAGCATAAAGCCCCTTGAAAACGGGTATACGTTCAGCAATTACAATGCTCACGATATGCTTTACGTCATAAGGCAGGCGGTGAAAGATTATAAAAATAAGAAGGAGTGGTCAAAACTTAGGTACAGAGCTGCGACGTCTGATTTCAGCTGGCGCAAATCGGCTAAGGACTACGAAAATCTTTATCTGGAAATGCTTAAATAATTTTTATCATACAGGAGAACGTAATGAGTAATACTGTTATTACCGAAAAGGAAGTGCAAAACCTTGTAAAGGGAAAACTTGCAAGGTATTACGGGGTAACGCCCAACGACGCTTCCAAAGAACAACTTTATAAGGCTGTTGTCATGAGCGTGAGGGACATCTTACTGCAAAAGCGGCAACAGTTCCAGAATGTGGTCAAATCAAGACGGGCGAAAAGGGTCTATTATCTATGTATGGAATTCCTTTTGGGGCGTTCGCTGAAAAACAGCTTGTACAATCTGAACGCAACGGAGGCTTTCTCAAAAGTAATATCCTCTTACGGAGTGACCCTTGAAGACCTCTACGAGCTTGAACCCGACGCTGGCTTAGGTAATGGCGGTTTAGGCAGACTTGCGGCGTGCTTTATGGACGCCTTGGCTACGGGAAATTATCCCGCGATGGGGTATTCGCTCAGATACGAATACGGCTTATTCAAACAGAAAATCGTTGACGGTTGGCAAATGGAACTGCCCGATGTCTGGCTGCCCGGCGGCGAAACGTGGCTTACGCAAAGAAGCGACAAATCGTTTATCGTCCGCTTTAACGGCAAGGTGGAAGAGCAGTGGATAGACAACGGTATGAAGATAACTTATACCGACACAAAGGACATCGAAGCGGTCGCTTACGATATGATGATTTCGGGCAAGGACAGCGAAGCGGTCTCGGTTTTGAGGCTTTGGAAGGCAAAACCCGTGCAGGACTTCAACATGAAGTTGTTTTCTCAGGGCGATTACTTTCAGGCTATGGCGGACGACAACGACGCGGACCTCTTGACAAAGGTGCTTTATCCTTCCGATTCTCATATGAACGGCAAGTCGTTGAGGCTCAAACAGCAATATTTCCTTTGCTCGGCGTCGTTGCAGAATATCGTTGACGATCACAGGCACAGATACGGCGATTTGCGCGGTTTGCCCAAGTATGCCGCAATTCACCTCAACGATACGCACCCCGCGATGGCGATTCCCGAACTCATGCGTATTCTCATAGACGAATACTATTATAATTGGGAGGACGCTTGGGCGATTACCACTGCAACATGCGCATACACCAACCACACGGTCATGGCGGAAGCGCTTGAAACGTGGTCGGAAGATCTGGTGCAGAGGACCGTCCCGAGAATACATTCCATCATTCAGGAAATTAACAGAAGGCTGTGCGAAGAGCTGTGGAACAAATACCCCGGCGAATGGGCGAAGATTTCGAGGATGTCCATTATTGAACACAGCAGAATCAAGATGGCTAACCTCAGCGTGTACGGCAGTCACAGCGTAAACGGCGTTGCGGCGCTGCACAGCGAGATAATCAAACAGTCGATTTTTAAAGATTTCTACGATTACACACCCGAAAAGTTTACGAACGTAACGAACGGCATTGTGTTCAGGCGTTGGCTCTGCCAAGCAAACCCCGAACTTTCGGAACTTATTACCGATTGCATCGGCGACGGGTTTGTGCATGACAGCGCGCAGCTCGCGGAATTCAAAAAATTCGAAAACGACAAGGCTGTTTTGAAGAGGCTGGAAGAAATCAAGGCAATCAAGAAAAAGCAGTTCGTCGATTACGCGAAGAAAAAGCAGGGCTTTGTAATCAACCCCGATACGCTGTTCGATACGCAGGCGAAGAGGTTGCACGAGTATAAGAGGCAGCTTCTCAACGTATTGAACATAATCGATACTTATCTCGACTTGATTGAAAACCCCGATATGGAAATGCAGCCGAAAACGTATATTTTCGGCGCGAAAGCCGCTCCCGGTTATACGATGGCGAAACAGATTATCAAACTGATAAATTATCTCGCCGAAGATATAAGGAAGAACCCCAAGATAAACGAAAAATTGAACGTCGTTTATATGGAAGACTACAACGTTACCATGTCGGAAATGCTTATGCCGGCTTCCGAAGTTTCCGAACAGATTTCGCTTGCGGGCAAGGAAGCGAGCGGTACGGGCAACATGAAGTTCATGATAAACGGTGCGTTGACTATCGGAACGCTTGACGGCGCCAACGTGGAAATGGCTCAGGCTGTCGGCGAGGAAAATATCTTCATATTCGGTTTGAAGTCAAACGAAGTTGATGATATATGGCGCTCGGGTTACAGTTCGAGCAAATACTACAACGATTCGCCCAAGCTCAGGAGAATTGTTGAAGCGCTGATAATAGGCTTCAACGGACAGTCGTTTGCGGACATGGCAAATTATTTGCTGACGGGCTCGCCGATTGCAGACCCGTACATGTGCATGGCGGACTTCATCGCGTACAACAGGACGCAGCAGGAAATTTCCAAAATATATTCGACCGACAAATTCAGATGGAATCAGATGTCGCTCAGGAATATCGCTTCGGCGGGATATTTCTCGTCTGACAGAAGTATAAAGGAATATGCGGAAAATATCTGGAATTTGAAGCCCGTCACCAAGAACGAGAAATAAATTTAATTGATAAAACGCCTTATGCGGGATATTATGTCAGACATAATATCCCGCATTTTTGCTTAATTTTAATAAAAATAGCGCAAAAACGGTCAAAAATCGACATTATTTTAAAATAAGCCATAAATACGCCGTCAAATAAAAATATCAAAAATTTAAGTAAAATTTAAATAAATTGCGGCAAAAACATTTAAATTAAAAAGATAAATTATTGCGTAAACGTCCTTAAAACCCGCAAAACACGCTTTTTTTGCCTTAACTATTCGTAAAAGCTGTGTTTTACGAATAGTTTTATATACTTCGAAATACCACCACTTTGGAATTTTGCTATAAATTTTTTCATGACTCCTCCGTTTTTCATAAAATTTTCAAAGAAATTATCAAGAAATTTAAGCCGGTTGATTTCATATTTTAATATTGTTTTCCCTTTAACTCTTCGTAAAATTTATATTTGACTTTACATTATTTATGGTGTAAAATTTATTTATATGAAATCTTCTGATTATTACACACAGCGAAATATTAAAAATCTCGAAGTAATCGATAGGCTTCTTCAAGACGACCTTCCCCCGTTCTGCCTTGATTATTTTATGGCAATCGACAGCCAGACAAGCACTCTCACCCGTTTGAATTACGCTCACGATTTAAAGATTTTCTTCGATTATATCTGTAAAAAGCGTTTGAATGGAAAGCAAGTCAAGCAGCTCACCCTTCTCGATCTGGAAAGTATAACCAATAACGACATTGAATACTTCCTCGTCTACCTTTCCCATTACGAATACAACGGCTCTTACCACGCCTGCAATGAGCGCGCAAAGGCGAGAAAACTTTCGTCCGTCCGCGCGATTTTCAAGTATTTTTTCAATAAAGGGCAGATTTCGGTGGACAATTCCGCAAAGGTCTCCACTCCCAAACTTCACGAAAAGCCAATAATCCGCCTCGACGGCGACGAAGTCTATAATATTATCGATACTGCGGAAAGCGGCGACGGGCTCACCCCCCACCAGCGCGCCTATCACGAAAAAAATAAGGTGCGCGATACCGCTATTTTGACCCTGTTTTTGGGCACAGGTATTCGTATCAGCGAGCTTGTCGGACTGAATAACAGCGATTTGAACTTCAAAGACAATTCCTTTATCGTTACGCGCAAGGGCGGCAGCAAGTCGATTTTGTTCTTCGACGACGACGTCGCGGCGGCTCTTAAACGCTACCTCGACTATAAGGACGAATGTGAACTTGCAAACAGCGGCGAGGACGCCTTGTTTCTCTCCTCCCAAAAATCGCGCATTACGGTGCGCGCTGTGGAGAATTTGGTGCACAAATACGCGAAAATCGTCTCTCCCCTCAAAAAAATTTCGCCGCATAAACTCAGAAGTACTTACGGCACGGCGCTTTATAAAGCTACGGGAGATATCTACATCGTTGCGGACGTCCTCGGGCATAAGGACGTAAACACGACGCGTAAACATTATGCGGCTATAAGCGAGGACGCGCGCCGCGGCGTTGTCGGCAAAGTTAAGCTGCACCGCGAGGACGGCGACGACGGCGGCGACGACGGCGAATAATTGCGCTTTAAAGAGTATTTTTTATGGATGTGGAAAAGGTTTTTATAATTCAACCCATTTTAAACGGCAATTATAAGGTCGTCCATGACGAAGCCGTCGCATTGATAAAGAGCGCGGGCGCGGTTTATATCGGTTCAAGCTATCAGAATATCAAGGAAATCAACGCGGCTACTTACGTCGGTTTGGGCAAATTACAGGAGATCGCCGAAGTTTTGCGGGGCGTGGAAGACGTCACCATACTCTTCAACGGCGAACTCTCTCCTTCTCAGACGCTTAACGTTTCCGCCAGACTCGACGACAGAAAAGTCATTGACAGAACCACCCTTATCCTCGACATTTTTGCTAAAAACGCCGTGACGAGCGAGGGAAAAATTCAGGTTGAAATCGCCCAGCTCAAATACATTTATCCGCGGTTGAAGGGTAAGGGTGCGGCGTTATCCCGCCTCGGCGGCGGCATAGGCTCGCGCGGGCCGGGCGAAACGCAGCTTGAAACGGACAGGCGGCATATCGCTTATCGCATAAAATTCCTCGAAAACAGGCTTAAAGAGACAGAAAACCGCCGCGTTTTGCAGTCTTCGCGCAGAGCAAAGGGCAACGTTAAGACGATTGCGCTTGTCGGCTACACAAACACGGGGAAGTCCACTCTTTTGAATTTGCTCACGGGTGCGGAAGTTGTATCCGACGACGCGCTGTTTGTCACGCTCGACCCCACCGCCCGCGCTTTTTCAATCGGCGGCGAAAATTATCTGCTTATCGATACGGTGGGCTTTATTCAGGACCTGCCGCACAGCATCGTCGAGGCGTTCAAATCTACACTCGATGTGGCTTTAAGCTGCGATTTGGCGCTATTTGTGGCGGACGCTTCGGGCGATTTCGAAATGCAGTTTAAAACGACCCAAGCCACTTTGGATGAGCTTGGGTTCAATAAAAAATTCATTAAAGTTTTGAATAAATGCGACAAATTGACTTCTACCGCGCATCTGCCCGACGATTGCGTTTTGATTTCCGCCAAGACGGGCGCGGGAATTTTGCAATTAAAGGATAAAATCAAGAAGGAATTCAACGAAAGATTTGTTACGACTTCTTTAAATATCCCATTTGAAAGGTTCGGCGACTATGAAAAGTTGAAGAATTTCTGCGTCGAATTATCTCGAAGCTATTCAGATTTCGGCATGACGGTGGTTGTCAAAATTGAAAAGATTAACGCCGATAAATTTTCGCAGTTTTTAAAGCGCTGATTTGAGTAATTTTATGTTTTTTATTGCGAATAACAAGTTAGTTTGCGCCTAAAATGCCGCCCATGCGCGGCGTTTTTCTATTATTTATTATCCTTTTCGTCCATTATGATTTTGTCTATCTTGATGACGGCGTCGTCTCTTATATCGAGGCATTTGCCGCAGTTGTCACAGATTTTATTCGGGTCGAGGTCGCATATCTCGCACTCTCCGCACCCGTTGCAAATTCTGTCGTAAAGTTCACATTCTCCGCCGATATTCATAATTTTTCTCCTTCCTTTTATATTATACTGCAAAATTTTGCGAATAACAAGCAAATAGTTAGAACAAACGTTTGCTTTTTGTGTTTTTATTTGTTATAATGTAGTCAAGCGAGGTAAATTATGCGCAAAAAGATGCACTCCGACGAGGCCGTACTAAAATTTATCGAAGACTACATTGCGGATAACGGATATTCCCCCACCGTACGCGAAATTTGCGTTGCGTGCAATATTCCGTCCACCGCTACCGCTTTCAATATCGTGAACGGGCTTGCCGACAGAGGCTATATTTCCAAAAATAAAGTCGGCGAAAACAAGCGGCGCGCCGTTTCTATCAAGCAAAACGCCGTTAAAGTTCCGCTTATCGGCACTGTTGCCGCGGGCGAGCCCATCTTTGCACAGGAAAATTATGAAGATTTCTTTTCCGTTCCGTCCAATATGTTCGGTAGCGACGATTTGTTTATGCTCAACGTCAAGGGCGATTCCATGATAAATATTGGAATGTTCAACGGCGATAAAATAGTCGTGCGCAAGCAGGAAACTGCCGATAACGGCGACATCGTCGTCGCTTTGGTTGACGACAGCGCGACGGTAAAGCGGTTTTTCAAGCGCGGCAAAAAGATTATCTTACACCCCGAAAACGACGACATGCAGGATTTCATTTTCGACGACGTGACCATTTTGGGGAAAGTGGTCGGGCTAATGAGAAATATTTAAATATAAGTTTTAAAATAGGCGCGGCGTGAAAAAAATTTCACGCCGCGCCTATTTTATTATAATGCCATATTTTATTATAATGTCATCAGATATGCCACTTCCTGCGGGGTGAGTTTTCTGTAACACCCCCTGTCGAGCCCGCGCAAGGTCAGCTCCCCTACTTTTATTCTCTTTAAAAGCGAAACCTGTTTCCCGATAGCTTCGAACATCTTTCTTATTTCTCGGTTCTTCCCTTCCGTTATCGTCACGTGAATTTTGGTGTATTCCTTGTTCGTTTCGACGATATGCGCCTTACACTTTTTTGTGACGTAGCCGCCGATATCCACGCCGCTCCTTATCGGGTTAAGCCCGCTTTCGGTTATCGTTCCCTCTATCTTCACGAGGTAGGTCTTTGGAACGTTGTTTGAAGGATGAGTCAAATGTTGCGCCAACGCGCCGTCCGTTGTCAAAATGAGCAGCCCTTCGCTGTCGTAATCGAGGCGGCCGATGGGATAAATTCTGCCGACGTCCCGCGGCATCAGATCTATTACCGTCTTTCTGCCCTTGTCGTCCTTCACAGCGCTAAGATATCCTTTGGGCTTGTTTAGAATGTAATATTCGTTCTTTTTGAGGGAAACCTCCCTGCCGTCCACCAGAACTTTGTCGTCGCCGCCGACGTCGACGCCGAGAGTTGCCGGTTTTCCGTTTACGGTTACCCTGCCTTGCCCTATTAAATTATCACATTCCCTGCGCGAAGCGACGCCGCAAGAGGCGAGAAATTTGTTTAATCTCATTCAAATTACCGATTTTCAAGTGAAATTTACTTAATTAAATACTATATAAAAATTCGCTGAAAATCAAGTCTTTTTGATAAAAAATATTCAATTTTGCTATCGCGCCGCCGTTTTTTGCGCTTAAATCCGTATCGCAGACTTCGTAAATCAAATCCGCGTCGCGCTCAATGCAAACGGTGTAGTCATTTATCAGCCGACACGCTTTTCCCTTAAAATAGAATATTCTGTCGCCCGAAATGCTTTCAAGGCGATATTTCGAAAAACAATTTTCTATGATTTCAACGCTGCGCTCGTACATGTCATAGCAGTTTAAAACCACGCAAATCACGTCCATTCCGTCGCGTTTCGCGCTGGATACAAGACATCTACCCGCTTTGACCGTATACCCCGTTTTAACGCCGTTTGCCCCGTCCAAAGTAAACAAAATTTTGTTTTTGTTCGTGAAACTGCGGAATTTTCCCGAATAGTTTTTGCATGCGACAACCTCGCCGAAAACTTCATTGTTCATCGCATATCTCGCGATAAGACAAAGATCTCTCGCGGTCGTGTAGTGATTTTCGTCGGGAAGCCCGCTCGGGTTAGAAAAATTTGTGTCTTTTACGCCGATTTCGCTCGCCTTTTTATTCATATCCTCGACGAATTTTGTTACGCTTCCGCTGTGGTGAATTGCAAGCGCCGTCGCGGCGTCGTTGCCCGAACGCAGCATAAGCCCGTATAGAAGGTCGCGAACCGATATTTCTTCGCTGTATTTCAAATAAATGCTCGAACCCTCTATTCCGACTGCTTCGTCGGGAACTGTTATCACTTCGTCAAGGTCGCAATCTTCACAGATAAGCAATGCCGTCATAATCTTGGTCGTGCTCGCCATGGGAAGCTTATAATCGGCGTTCTTTTCATAGAGCACCTTGCCTTTTGTCAATTCCATGGCAATTTCCGCTTTACCGTCCGCATTGGCATATTTTATGTCTGACATAGTAGTTGGTAAAATGGCTGATAATGATAAAATTACGGCAAAAATAAGCATTATAAGACTAAATTTAAGTCTTTTCTTGTCTTTACACATTATCTGAAATTGCTTTGACAAGCTCTCCCGTTTTATCAATAAGATAGTCAAGCGCGCCGTCTTCCATCTTCAACAGCTTGCAAACCTTGCCGTTATCCACCAAAAATCCTTTGGGTTTAACCGTGATGACCGCTCCGTTGCCGCCCGCCAACTTGAAACCTTCGCTCGCCTTGTAGGTCTTCATATCCCCGTATTCTCCTCCGCCGCCGAGGTTTACTATCGTAACCGACGAAAGCGGAATAATCTGCGCCCCGCTCACGGTGATTATAGATTCCCCTACCACCGTGTTTGCGTCGGCTATTTTCTCAATGGAAATATTGCTTCTTTCGAAAACGTTGTCCTTTTGGCTCTTTTTTAATTTAGTGTTCATGTAATTTCTCCAATATCAAAAGCGAAATGATCTTGCTTATCGTAAGCAAATTTATCACTCCGACTAATTTCATATAATAAGTGACGTGCTCGTGCTCGTAGTTTAAAAGTACGTAATTTCTGAGCTTTGTTCTTCCGCCGTTCACCCGCACAAACGCGTAAAGCGCCTGAGTTAAACAATTTTCCGCAAACGCCGCATAGACGTTCGATGTCTTTTTCAGTCCGAAATCTCCCAACTGCACGATCTTTGTAATGCAAAGGTTGTTGAAAATCTTCAACGCGTTTTTGTTGATGAACGATTTGTCCATCTTCTTTTTCTTTCCGTTGATGTCCATTTCGGTGAAACTGTTCGCGACTGTATTGACATTGAGTATGGGTATCAGCCTGTAAATGCTCACGTTGAGCGACGCGTAAGGCTTTTCGGTCGATATATAGACGTAATTGAAAAAGTGAATCGGAAAAACCGAAATAAAAAACCCTATTGCGGAAAGATAAACCAACGCTTCACTCACGCTATTATTATCTGTATTATGAAATTTAATATACTTTAATTTGGGCTAAAACAATTTTGAGCAAGGTTGATTTTTTGCAAATTCAGCGCATTTTAATATAAATTTATGGTTTTTTGCAGCAAAAAAGCCCGCGGCTTGCGCGGGCAAATTTTACATTATTTATTTTACTTCTATGACGTCTTCCTCGCCGTTCAAAAACTCGGGCACGGAGTAGCTTTCGCCCGTGACGTCCCCCGACTTTTCCTCGACATGCAACTCGTCCGCTTTCTTTTCGGGCTTTTCGGACTTTTCGCTTTGCTCGGATTCGCTGTCCTCTTCGGGGTTGTACTCGTCCTTTCTATACAGGTAATTCCCGCCCTCTTCTTCGCGCAAAATCGTGTCGTTGAGCTCGGCTATCTGCGCCATCAAATCGTCGTAATCGGGCAGTTCGTCTATTGAATTAAGGCGGAAGCGCTTCAAAAATTCGTCTGTGGTGCAGTAAAGAATGGGCTTGCCGACGGCGTCTTTCCTCCCGCAAGGCTCAATCATTTTCAGCTCCAAGAGCGTATGCACGGCGTAGTCGCAGTTGACCTGCCTTATCTCTTCAAGCTCGCCCTTTGTTACTGGCTGTTTGTACGCGATAAGCGCAGCGCATTCGAGAATGGTCTTTGTAAACTCCTTCTCCTTGATAGGCGTCAAAACGCTTGAAATCTGCTCTTTGTATGTGGGATTTGAGGCAAATTGCAGCTTGCCGTTGAATGTGAGCAGTTGTATTCCGCTCTCTTCGCCGTACTTTTCTTTGAGCTTGTCTATGCAGGCGTTGACCTCTTTCAAGGTGCAGCCCAACTTTTCTATTATGTATTTTACGGGCACGGCTTCGCCGGAAGCAAATACAATGCCCTCAATTATATTCGTCAAATTGTTCACTGTTGATGTCCTTCATATCCGCGTCGGGATTATTTTTAATGAGTATATTTCCGAAGACGTCCGCCTGCTCTACAAAAATATATTGGAATTTGAGCATTTCGAGAAGCGCCTGAAAAGTCGTTATGACTTCGTTGCGGGAGAATCTGGTAAACAGGTCTTCGAAATTTATCTCCCCCTTTTCCGCAAGGCTCGACCTTATATGCGCGACCCTGTCCTGTACGGTGTATTCGTCTTTGGGAATTTCTTTGAAGCTGTCCTTTTCGCGCTGCAAACTTTCGTTGCGGAGAAGCATGTTCGCAAACGCGTGCAACAGCGCGTCGAGGTTGAAATCTTTATAAATTACTTTGGGCTTGGAAATCGCCGAATCGGGTTCTTTATAATAGTAGCCTATCGTTTCAAGCGTTTTCAGCTTGGGCGTTTGCTCCTTTATCAGTTCGAATTCTCGCTGTTTGAGCTGTTCGATGAGCGCCTGCTGCTCTTCGTCCGCGCCGCCCATCTCTTCGCCGTTGACTTCCACGACGGGCACTATCGCCTTTGATTTTATGTAGATTATCTGCGCCGCCATGGCGAGATATTCGCTTTCCTTGTCCACGTCGCGGCTTGGCTGGGTTTTCATGTACTCGATATAGTCGAGAAATTGCTCCGTGACTTTGGATACGAAGATGTCCTCTATCCTTATCTTATTGATATTTATCAGGTGCAACAGCAAATCGAGAGGACCTTCAAAGACGTCCAAAACGGTTTTATAATCGACGATCGATTCGAAATCGGAATAATCTTCTTCGTTCATATCCTTAATATCCACCCCCAAGCCGCCTGAATCGGAAAGCCTATAATGTTCTGTGCAAACCACGAAACGTAGTACAAAACGCTGAAATACTGCGCAATCGGAAGATACCGCGCGACAATGCTGCAAATCAACCCTTCTGCGATTAAAATTATCAAAATCATCTGCCCGTATTCGCGCAAGAACCTCTGTACGGGGTTAATTTGGCGGGTAAGCGATTCCACCACCCTGAACCCGTCGAGGGGATACAAAGGCAAGAGATTGAAGACAAACGAATACAGGCTGTAAGCGAATATCAAAAAGAAAGTAGCCTGTAAAAAGTACGCGAAATAATATCCGACTGCCGAAGCCGAAGCAACGGGTATTAAAAAGCGAACAATCAATACAAAGATTAAATAGGCAAAAAACGCTATGATATAGTTGACGACTACGCCCGCTATCGCCGTCAGAAACATGCCTTTTTTGTAGTTTCTGAAATTATAAGGGTCAACGGGCACGGGTTTAGCCCAGCCGAACCCCGCCGCAACCACCAATACGTAGCCTATCGGGTCGAGATGTTTTAAGGGGTTGAGCGTCATCCTTCCTCTCATTTTGGCAGTCGGGTCGCCGTTTTTATACGCAACATACGCATGAGCAAATTCATGCGGCGAAAAAACGCATACCAGAGCTATCAATCTTGCCAAAATTTCAATAACAGTCGCCACTTCAACCTAACCTTTCGGGAATAACGTCGTTCCTGACCAAATCTTCATACGTCTGCTTTTTGATTATCGTTTCGGCTTTTCCGTCGTTTACGAGTATCGCCTGCGGGATAAAATTCCTATTGTAATTGCTCGCCATGGAATAATTGTATGCGCCCGTCGAGAGCACCGCAAGTATATCCCCGCTTTCCACCTCAGGCAGGGGGACGTCCACCGCGATAAGATCTCCGCTTTCGCAACATTTGCCCGCGATAGTGACCTTCTGAGTACATTCCGCATTCATGTCGTTTGCTTTGACTACGGTGTACTTAGATTGGTAGAGCGCATAACGCGGGTTTTCGAACATTCCGCCGTCGATTGCGACGTACTTTTTTATGCCCGGGATATCCTTGATTGCGCCAACCGTATAGAGCGTTATCCCCGCCTCTCCCACGATAGATCTGCCGGGCTCGATGAGAAGGTACGGAAGCGAAAGTTTGTGTTCGCCCGCCTTGGCTTTTATCGCGTCGATAAGCATGGTCAGATATTCCGCGTAATCTTTTTCGGTGAGCACGGGGTCGTCGTCCGTATAATGAATACCGAAGCCTCCGCCTATATTCAGCGTTGCCGCCTCGAAATTTAACTTTGCTTTGACGTCGGCGATAAAGTCCATGACCTTGTTTGCGGCGAGCACAAACGACTGCTTTTCAAATATCTGCGAGCCGATATGGCAGTGAAAACCCTGCAAATTGAGGTTTTTAAGCGTTAAAATATGCGTCGTTATATTATATGCAGTGCCGTCGGAAATCGAAAAACCGAATTTTGAATCGGTGCGCGCCGTCTGAATGTAAGCGTGCGTGTGCGCTTCGACGCCGGGGTTTATCCTGATAAGTACGTTTTGCCTGACGCCTTTCGCCTTTGCGATGCCGTCTAAAATATCCGCTTCGCGGTAGGAATCGACAATGACGCCGCCGACGCCGCTTTTAACCGCTTCGGTGAGTTCCTCAACCGTCTTGTTGTTGCCGTGAAAATAGATCTTTTTCGCGGGGAAGCCCGCTTGAAACGCCGTGTAGAGCTCGCCGCCCGAAACGACGTCGCACCCTATCCCTTCGCTGTCTGCGATTTTATATATAGCCTTGCATGAAAACGCCTTGGAAGCATACAAAACCAAGCCGTTGCCGCCGTAATTCAAGTCGATTGTCTGCTTGTAGGTGCGCGCCATTTTGCGAATGTATTTCTCGTCGAAAACATACAAAGGCGTTCCGAATTGCTTGGCGAGGTCAACGCAGTCGCAGCCGCCAATTTCAAGATGTCCCTTTCCGTTTATTTTCAGAGTTTCTCTTTGGTGCATAAAAAGACCTCCGGCAAATTATCTTTTAATAATTTTACCAAAGGTCTTTGAAATAGTCAAATGAAATACGCGCAATTCATTTAAATAAATTGATTAGGTGGATATCGCCAATTCTGTGGATATCGATTATTGTGTTGACGTCGCTTATTTTGTGGACGTCAAAGAGTCCAATCGTGAGCCGCTTTTTTGAAGTTGTCGCCGAAATTGCGCTTTTCGACGTCCTCCGCCGCGACGAGATTTACCTTGTCGGAGATTATGCCGTTTTTGTAGATTTCCACATAACCTACGCTTTCACCCTTTGAAACAGGCGCTTTCGCCCTTTCGAAAACGACGTTACGGGTAATTTCGTCGTTTGCCCCGTTTGCGCTGAAAATATAGCTCGAACGCTCGGGTCTTACCGCTATGCAGTCCTTTTTGCCGCCGTCGACGCAAAGCCTTTCGTTGAGATTTACAGTGCTGTCGAGGACGATTTTGTTTTTGTAATTCGCAAAGCCGTAGTCGAACATTTTTATGACCGAATCGAAGCGGTTATCGCCCGTGTCCGCGCCGAGAACTACCGCAATTAGGCGGGAATTATCTTTTTCCGCCGTTGCGGCGAGGCAGAAACCCGCTTCGTTTGTAAAGCCCGTCTTGCCGCCGTCGCAGGGGCTGTACTTTCTTATAAGTTTGTTCGTGTTGGTTATCGTAGTCTTTCTTTCGTCGGGATGAATGAAATCTTCCAGCCAGATTTTGCTGTATTTGAAGTATTCTTCATGCTTTATTAGGTTGGAAAACATTATTGCGACGTCTTTCGCGCACGAATACTGTGTTTCTTTGGGCAGACCCGTGCAATTTGAAAAGAGAGTGTCCTCGCAGCCGAGCTCTTCCGCACGCTTGTTCATCTTGGCGACGAACGCCTCCTCGCTTCCGCTTACGGCTTCCGAAACCGCGACGCAGCTGTCGTTTGCCGAGCAGACTATTATGCTTTTGACAAGTTCGTCGAGCGGATATGAAAGCCCGCTCTGCAAAAATACCTGAGAGCCGCCCATTCCCGCCGCTCTTTCGCTAACCCTTATCGAATCGTCAAGGGAAAGTTTTCCCTCTTCCACTGCCTCGAAGCAAAGCGTCAAAGTCATGACTTTGCAGACGCTCGCAATGGGCAATCTTTTTGTCTCGTTTTCCTTATAGACGCATTCGCCCGAATAATAGTCGCACAAATATGCGCTCTTGCAGTTATGCGCAAGCGTCACTCCGTCTGCCGATGCGCAAACGCTGGCAACCGACAAAGGCGCTGAAAATGCAATGAGTCCGAGCGAACATAATGTCGTGATAAATTTCTTCATGCAAATATTTTGCCGCAAAAAATACCTTTTATACTATAACTATCAGAATACGGAAAATAATATTTACCAGGCAAATCATGGCAATCGTGCTTAAAATAGCGAGCGCGGCGGGGAAAATAAACGTTATGTTTTTATTGAGACATCTACACGATTCGCCGATAATAAGGCAAAAAACCGTAGAAACGAGGTAAGACGGGATAAAGACTATCAACGCGACGATTATCCCTTCGAGAGAAAAGCACGTAAATAAAATTATCGTGTAAGTTATCGCGAAAAACCACTTTAAAAACAAAATCGGACAGGTAAGATACTTCAATTTTGTAAAATACCCTATCAGAAAAAAGACGTAGAAGTAAAATAAATCTACCGCAAGGTGAGAAAAGAACAAAGTCACATTCTTGAAATTCAGAACGTTAAATATGTAATTATCGGTAAAATTGTATGTATATACACTTATTCCACCGAAAATGAATAGTACTATGCCACATATAATTGCCAAAATTATCGACAATAAACAAGCAATTAAGTACTTTTTATCCAATTTATTATTGTTTAATTTAAAATTCCCCATATTGAATTATATGAGGAAATTATTTTTATTATGAACCTGTCATATTTTCAATCGCTATACCGTAGCCCCTCGTCGGGTCGTTTACAAAGACGTGGGTTACCGCCCCTATCAGCTTTCCATTCTGGACTATCGGGCTTCCGCTCATTCCCTGCACTATTCCGCCTGACTTGTCTATCAGCTCTTTATCGTCTATCTTTATCACAAAGTTTCTGTTTTCCTTATTTGTCGCGTCAACCTTTACAATGCTTATATCGTATTCGCAGACGGTTTTATCGCTCAGCGACGAATAAATCTTTGCTTTTCCTATCGATACGTCCTCTATCCTGCCTTTTTTGATTTTAGTCAGGTTTTCCGTCGGGTATTCCTGTGAAATATTGCCGTAAATTCCACTGCTGCTGTTTATCAGAACGCTTCCTATCATGTTGTCGTTCTCGAAAACGCCTTTCAACTCGCCGGGGTTGCCTCTCCAACCCTTTTTGATGTCATAAATCAGGCATCCGTAGATATTTCCGCCGTTAATTTTAATGATATTGCCGCTGTTGTCGCACACGGGGTGGCCGAGAGAGGCGAATTTGTTGTTGTTTTTATCTATATAAGTTATCGTGCCTATTCCGTTTAAACTGTCTTTTACAAGCAATCCGAACCTGTTTTTGCCCGTTGATTTCTCCTTTACGGGCGAAATGCTGATATTTGTCTGCTCTCCGCCTCTGTTTACGGTTAAATCGTAGTGCGTGAAGTCCTCGTTCAAAAGCCTTGTAAGCTCTTCCGCGGAAGTTACGGGGTAGTCGTTCACTTTGCTTATGATATCTCCGCTTTTAAGCCCGCAGTCGCGCGCGGGGCTCGCCATTCCGCCCTCTCCCAAGACGTCGCAGACGCCGATGACTTCCACCGTCTGCGTATTCAGCATAAAGCCTGCGGCAAATCCGCCCAAGTAGACCTCGTCGGCAGCGGCAAAAGCGGGTGAAACTGCCGAAAACGCCGCTAAAATCAAAATAAAAGCCGAAATTGCTATTCTTTTTGTAAACTTTTTGACCGAAAGCATACAATTATTTTTGGCTTTTTAAAGCAAAATATACGGCGTAGAAAATTTTACATGCCGTATATTTTAAAACTTATATTAAATTGAAACGTCTGACTGATAAAAATTTATTTCAGTTGCCGAAACTTGCAAGCAGCTCTTCCGCGTGCGTTTTTGCCGCCTGAGAGTTCGTGTTTCCCGCAAGCCGCATGATTTCTTCAACGCGCTGTTCCCTATTCAAAAGTTTTACGTTGCTTACCGTCTTTTGGTCGATGTCGGTCTTGTAAATCAAAAACTGTGCAGTCGCCGCCGCGCAGACCTGCGGCAGATGTGAAACGGCGATAATTTGTGTGTTTTCGCTGATATCTATGAATTTTTCGGCAACGGTTTTCGCCGTCATGCCGCTTATTCCCTCGTCGATTTCGTCGAAAATATATGTGGAAATGCCGTTTATGTCTTTAAGTTGCGTTTTAATCGCCAACATAAATCTGCTCATTTCGCCGCCGCTTATCACCTTGCTCAAAGGTTTCATCGGCTCGCCTTTGTTCGCGGAGAACATGAATTTGATTTCGTCCGAGCCGTTCGCGCTGTTTAAATTTGCGCTGTTTTTGTCGTATGTATTAAACTCCACGCAAAATTGCGCGTTGGGAATATTGAGCGATTTAAGCTCTTTTACAATATCCGCGCTCAGCTTTTCGCAGCGATTTTTCCTCTCTTCGGTGATTTTTTTGCAGAGAGAATAAATGCTATTGTCGCAACTTTCTATTTCTCGGCTGATTTTTTCGATATTTTCGGCGGCGTTGATAAGTTCTTCGTACTTGGTTTTAGCCTCGGAAAGGAAAGAAAGCACTTCCTCTTCGTCCGCGCCGTACTTTTTGAATAAGCCCCTTAAAAGTTCTAAACGTTCTTCGACGGTTTGCGCTTCGCGCTCGTCAAACGACGTTTCGTCGAGCAAATCGGAAATTTCGTCGCTCAAATCACCAGCTTCAACGCTTAAATTTTCTATACGCGTGTAGATTTCACCGTACTTTTCGTCAAAATCGGCTATTGTAGACGCCTGCCTACGTGCAACTGACAGCATATCGGTGCAGCCGTTGTCGTCGCTAAGCACGCCTTTTATCATGCCGAGAGCGGATATTATCTTTTCGGAATTATCGATTAGTTTTTTCTTCGCTCTGAGCTGTTCGCACTCCCCGACCTTGATATCCGCCTTTTCTATCTCGTTTATCTGGTATGAAAGCAAATCGAGCGCGCGCTCCCGCTCCTGCTCGTCGCCGCCCAACTTTTCAACCTGCTTTTTCAGCTCTTTTTTACGCGCTACCAATTCGGCGAGTTCGTTTTTAAGCGAAATTACCCGTTCCCCGCAGAGGTTGTCCACCGTTTTCAGCTGGTTTGCCTCGTCGAGGAGAAAAAAATGTTCGCTCTGCCCGTGGACATCCACAAGGCTTGCCGTCAACCTTTTGAGCATCGCGCCCGTAACCGTGTTGCCGTTAATTTTAATGCTTCCCTTCCCGTCAATCGAATATTTTCGGGAAATGATTATCTCACCGTCGCAGTCGATGTCCATATCTTCGAGGATTTTGCACGCCGCGCTGTCGCTTTCAACTGAAAATTCCGCCTTGACGAACGCCTCGCTTTCGCCGAACCTTATCAGACTTTTATCCGCCTTGGAACCCAAAACAAAATTTACGGAATCCAATAAAATAGATTTACCAGATCCCGTTTCGCCTGAAAGCACATTGAATTTTTCGTTAAAAGCAATATCGGCTTCCTCAATCAAAGCGATATTTTTAACGTACAACCTCGATAGCATTTATCTTATGTATTCTCTGAATTTGTTGACAAGATTAGCCGCATTTTCGCTGTTGTCTATGACTACAAGTACGGTGTCGTCTCCCGCAACCGTGCCTATAACTTCTTTGAGCGCCAGCGAATCTATAAACGTGCCCGCCGTCGAACCGTTACCGCGCAAAGTCTTAATTAAAATGAGATTGTTGGCGCAGTTTACCGATTGAACGCACTCCCTGAAAAGATTGCGCATCTTGGTGCTAACCGCGTCGCCCTCGCTCTCGATGAAGGCGTATTTGTACTTTCTCGTAGTCCCCGTGACTTTGTAGAGCTTCAAGTCTTTAATGTCGCGCGATATGGTAGCCTGTGTGACGTTAAAGTTCTTTTTTACAAGCTCCGCACAAAGTTCTTCCTGAGTTTCGATGTCTTTTTCGGCAATGATTTCCAGAATTGCCGCTTGTCTTGAATTCCTATGCATTATTTTCCCCATACATTTAGTTTATAAAGTAATTTATTGAAAAAGTTGCCGTCTGGAAGCGATATGAACTCCACGTAACGGTCGGCTTTTTTAATCGTTATGAAATCGGTTTTGTTGATTTCCCTCACCGCTCTGCCGTCAATTATGAGATTTAAAGTGCCGCGGTTGTCGCATCTTTTGACTTTTACGGTGCTCTTGTCGCTGAAAACTATCGGGCGGGAATGAAGCGAATGTGCGCATATGGGCGTCATGATGAACGCTTCGAGCTCGGGCGTAAGCACTGCACCGCCCGCCGCGAGCGAATATGCCGTAGAGCCCGTCGGGGTGCTTATAATCAGCCCGTCCGAACAGAAATTATCCACGGTTGAGCCGTCGATTTCCGCATGAAGGTTAATCGTGTTGCTGAAACAATCGCCCGACGTGTTGCGCTGGATAACGGCGTCGTTTAAAGCGTAATACTTTCCGCCCGCCGAATGGCAAACTTCAAGCATGCTGCGCTTTTCCGTGCTGAATTTCCCGCTTTGAATTATCTGCAACGCTTCCGTCAGTTGGTTAGGCTCGAAATCAGCCAAAAAACCCATGTGACCGTAATTTATTCCGATTACCTTAACACCTCGCGCGGCACATTCGGAAGCTATCGTAAGTATCGTTCCGTCGCCGCCGAGCACAATCAAAATATCAAGCCCGCAGAGTTTGTCGACGTCGTCAACAATAATGCAGCCGATATTGCTTGAAGATAGTTCGGAAAAAATTCTATCGATATAGGCTTTATTTTCCCCGATGAAATTCGCGTTGAAATATACGCCTACTTTCATATGTATAATTATAACACCTCATATACAATTATGCAATAATTTTGAAGAAGTTTTTATAAAATTATATTTTTAATCAGAAGTTCAAACGGCGCGCAATCGCCGCAAGATTTCTTGAATCTTATCAGATATTCCTTGTTTTTGCCCTCGTTTATGGGCGCGTTCGTGAGCTGAATTGCGTTTAAATTGCACTTTTTGGCGAAGTCGTAGATCTTTTTGATAACTTTTTTGTGAATTTCCGCGCTCTTTACTATGCCGCCTTTACCCACTTTTTTACTCTCGCATTCGAACTGCGGCTTGATGAGCGCGATAATTTCCGCGCCGCTTTCAAGGGCTTCCGCTACGGGCTGCAAAATGTAAGTTAATGAAATAAAACTCACGTCAATAACCGCGCCGTCTATTTTCTCTTGAAAAAGTTCGCTCGTTATGTTGCGCGCGTTGAAATTATCGATTATTACGACGTTTTTATCCCTGAGGCTGATATCGAGTTGGCTTTCGCCGACGTCCACACAGTATACCTTTTTCGCTCCGTTTTGGAAAAGACAGTCCGTGAAGCCGCCGTTGCTCGCTCCGATATCGACAAAAACTTTGTCCTTCACGTCGAAAGAGAAATCTTTTATCGCCTTGCTGAGTTTGTAGCCGCCGTTGGAGACGAACTTCTCTTCCGCTTGCGCAATTTCAATATTATCGCTTTCCGTCACGCTGTGCGAGGGCGCGACAATCTTGCCGTTTACGGTGACGAGCCCCCTTTCAATAGCCTCCGCCGCCTTTGTCCGAGAGCCGAATTTTTCGGCGAGAAATTTGTCAATGCGCATTTTCTATGATAAATTTAACAATATCTTGCTTACTGAGCCCGAATTCGTCCATCAGTTGCCGAACGCCGCCGTGCGGGATAAAATCGTCTTTAAGCCCGAACGAGCGAACGCGTTTTTGCTTGCAGGAATAATATTCCGAAATCGCGCTGCCGAAGCCGCCCAAAAGCGCGTTGTCTTCCAAAGTAATAATTAAGTTTTGGCTTAAATTGTCCAATAAGTTAATATCAAGCGGCTTTACAAACCTTGCGTTGACTATCGTGCAATCAATTCCGCTCGTCCGGACTTCTTCTCTTATCGAAAACGCCAAATCTATCATTCTTTCGCCGCAGGCAAGAATGGCGATGTCGCCTTTGTTGTCCTTTAAAATCTCCCACCTGCCGCGCTCTATTTTTTTGCCGTCGCCCGAATATACCGCCTTTCCTTCACGGGGATAGCGAATTGCGAGAGGGGAATTAAAGGATGAGCTCCACTCTATCATGCGCTCAAACTCGTTGATGTCCTTGGGAACGGCGATAGTCAAATTCGGAATGAGGTTCAAAAACGAAAGATCGAACACGCCTTGATGCGTTTCGCCGTCCGAACCCGATATTCCCGCCCTGTCCACGCAGAGCGTGACGGGAAGATTCTGGCTGCAAATATCTATTAAAATTTCGTCGAACGACCGCTGCAAAAACGTGGAATAGACGGCGTAATAGGGCTTTAACCCCTGCGTGGCGAGCGCAGAACACAAAATCGTGGCGTGCTCTTCGCAAATTCCCACGTCAATGGAACGGTTCGGGAATTTTTCGAAGAACTCTCCGAGCCCCAAGCTGGGCGTCATCGCCGCCGTAACCGCCACGATACGCTTATCGCTTTCCGCAAGTCGGCAGAGCGTTTTGCCCAAAACGTGGGAATACTCCTCTTTGACGATGCTGCCCGCGGCGGGTATTCCGTGCGTCTGTTCGGGGTTTTCCTCGCAAAACGCATACCCCTTGCCCTTTTTCGTGAGGACGTGCAATATCACGGACTGCGTTTCGAGCTTTTTCTTTATCTCTTGAAGTTTTTCAATCATTTCCTTCAAGTCGTTTCCGTCGTACACGCCGTCGTAGGAAAAGCCGAACCTTTCGAAAATGTTGCTGTGTTTTTGTACCTTTGCTTTATGTACGTCGTCGCGGCTCAACTTTTCGAGGTATTCGTGCATGCTGCCGACGGTGGGTGAAATCGACATGCCGTTGTCGTTAAGAATTACCAAAATATTGGTGTTGAGAGGGCGCAGGCTGTTGAAAGCCTCGTAAATAAGCCCGTTGTTGAACGACCCGTCGCCGATGACGGCAATGACGTCGAACTTTTCGCCCTTGACGTCCCTCGCCTTGGCAATTCCGAGAGCCGCGGAAACGGACGTGCCCGCATGTCCCGTGTTGTAGCTGTCGTATTCGCTCTCTTCCCTTTTGGGAAAGCCGGAAATTCCTCCTCTCTTTCTCAGCGTTTGGAAATTTTCGTATCTGCCCGAGAGCAGCTTGTGGGGATAACATTGATGTCCGACATCGAACACCACTTTGTCGCGCGGGAAATCAAAGACGTAGTGAAGCGCGACGGTCAGCTCCACTATCCCCAAATTGGAAGCGAGATGCCCGCCGTTGCTCATTACGGTAGTTATAATCTTTTGTCTTATCTCTTCGCAGAGCGCTTTAAGCTCCGCAAAGCTCATGTTTTTTAATTGTGAGGTAGTTATATTTTCCAGCATTTGCTGCCTTCTTCTGTCAACCGAGACGAGATTTTACAAAATTTACGAACCCGTAAAGGAACGAACAGTCGCCGTTGAGCCCGTCTATAATTTTCAGACAGTTGTCGCCGACCATGTCCGCGCGAAGTCTGCTTTCGTTGAGCCCGTATAGCCTTACCGCCGAGAGCTTTCCCTCAGCCTCGTCCTTGCCTACGCTCTTGCCCGTATTGGAGAATTTACCGCACACGTCGAGTATATCGTCGGTAAGTTGGAATAAATACCCCAAAATTTTGCCGAGGGCTTGA
>CANREX010000002.1 GCA_947629735.1 uncultured Clostridia bacterium | reverse complement strand
GCAGCGTTGTCCGCATGTATTGCTCAAATCCGGAAAAGCTATATCCGAAAAAAGAGCGGAAAGAATAAGATAATTTCAACTTCGGGAGATGTCACATATGGATAAAACACAAATTTTTCAATTCATATCGGAGCAAAAGACGGCGTTTATCGCTTCCGTCAACGAACAGGGTTATCCCGTCATAAGAGCAATGCTCGCCCCTCGGAAGATTGACAACAACGAGGTTTTCTTCACGACCAACGCTTCGTCAAACAAGATAAAGCAGTATTTGGCAAACAACAAGGCTTGTATCTATTTTTATAAACGCGGGAAATTCAAGTATCAGGGCGTATCGCTGATTGGTGAAATGCAGGTTTGCACCGACCAAGCGACGAAAGACGAAATCTGGCGTTTCGGCGATAAAATGTTCTACAAACAAGGCGTGACCGACCCCGACTACTGCGTATTGAAATTCAAAGCCAAAACAGCTGAATACTATTGCGATTTCAAGACCGAAACGATAGATTTATAAATTTCAATCGAGAAATTGCAAAGCTGATTTACTACGCAAATAGGCAATGTACAAAACCATTTAATGCCGCGATTTAATATAATGCCGCATATCACTTTCAAAAAAATTAAACAGTTAAAGGCGCGAGAAACAAAAAGTTTCTCGCGCCTTTAACTTAAAAACTCGGTAGATGCACCCAAAAACAGCCCAAAATTACTGCATTTTTTGCTGTTTTACCTTGTGGTCGATTATATGGCGCTTGGCGAGTTCTTCCAAAACGTCCTTGTCCGTTATCCCCATCTGCACCATCAAAACGAGCACGTGATAAGTAAGGTCGGCGATTTCATAGACCGTTTCCGCCTTGTCGCCGCCCTTGCCCGCAACAATGACTTCGGTACACTCCTCGCCCACCTTTTTCAAAATCTTATCTATCCCCTGCTCGAACAGATACGTCGTGTACGAGCCCTGCGGCTTGTCCTTCATTCTGCCTTCCAAAAGCTCATAAAGCCCGCTTATCGAAAATTCGCCGAGCGTTTCGCTCTTGTAGACGTAATCATTGAAACAGCTGTCCGTGCCGAGGTGGCAGGCAGGTCCGTCTTTTATGACTTCCACCGTCAGCGCGTCGCGGTCGCAGTCCGTCTTTATGGAGACGATATGCTGAAAATTCCCGCTCGTTTCTCCCTTGCGCCAAAGACACTTGCGGCTGCGCGAATAAAAACAGGTTTTGCCTTCTTTTATGCTGATTTCAAGGCTTTCCCTGTTCATGTAGGCAACCGTCAGCACCTTTTTGCTGTAAAAATCGGTGACAACCACGGGGATAAGCCCGTTTTCCTGAAATTTAAGATTTTCAATATCTATCATAATCTGACCTCTATACCGTTAGCTTTGAGTTGTTTTTTCAATTCCGCTATCGTAAATTGATTGTAATGGAAAACCGAAGCCCCCAGCCCCGCGTCAACGTTTACGCTCTTGAAAAGTTCGATAAAATGTGAAACGCTGCCCGCACCGCCGCTCGCGATAACGGGAATATTGACCGCGTTGCAGATGACGTCGAGCATAGGCAAATCGAAACCCTGCTTGACTCCGTCCGTATCTATGCTGTTGAGCACGATTTCTCCCGCACCGTTATTTTCGCCGAACTTTGCCCACTCGACGGCGTCCAAATCTGTCTGTACTCTGCCGCCCTTGGAAAAAACTTTGTAATTATCGCCGATTTTTTTGACGTCCATGGAGAGAACAACGCACTGATTGCCGTATTTTTCCGCCGCTGCTTTGATTAAAGAGGGGTTTGCTATCGCGCCGCTGTTTACGCTGACTTTATCCGCGCCGCACTTCAAAACCCTGTCGAAATCGTCCAAAGAATTTATGCCGCCGCCCACGGTTAGCGGGATAAACACTTCGGACGCTACACTTTTTAATACCTCGCAAAAAAGCGACCTGCCCTCCGCGCTTGCGGTTATATCGTAAAACACGAGCTCGTCCGCGCCGCAATCGGAATAATATGAAGCGAGTTTTACAGGGTCGTCGACGTCCTGCAACCCTACAAAATTTTTGCCTTTTACAACCCTGCCGTCCTTTACGTCAAGGCAGGGAATAATTCTTTTAGCAAGCATAACCTCTCCCGCAACTCACAAAATACAAATTACAGATTTTCGGCAAGTTCAATCGCCTGTTTCAAATCTATCTTATTTTCGTAGAGCGATTTCCCCAATATAGCGCCGTAAACGCCCATTTTCTTCAATTCCTTGATTTCTTCAAGGCTTGAAATGCCGCCCGAAGCCGTAATTTTAATATATTCTGTCTGACATAGTACCTTGTAAATTTCCAAATTCGCGCCTTTTAGCATGCCGTCTTTGCTTATATCGGTGTAAATTATGTGGTTTACGCCCAAATCTTTCATGGAGCGGCAAAACGCTATCGAATCGATATTTGTGACTTCCTTCCACCCGTTTATCGCAACTTTATCATCCTTTGCGTCAACTCCGACGGAAATCGCGTCGCCGAACCTCTCGACCGCACTTTCTACGAATTCCCTGTCCTTAACGGCAACCGTTCCCAAAATCACGCGCTTCACGCCGCAGTCGAGGTATTTTTCAATCTGCTCGAAGCTCCTAATTCCTCCGCCCACTTCCACGAACATTTCACAGCTTTTCACGATTTTTTGTATTGTGGAAGCGTTTTCCGCATTTCCGCTCGCCGCGCCGTCGAGGTCTACAACGTGCAAATGCCTCGCGCCGCACTCGTAGAAATTTCTTGCCGCCTCTTCGGGCGTTATCGAATATCCGCTAACTTTGCCGTAGTCGCCCTTTTTCAAGCGGACAACCTTGCCGTCAATTATGTCTATTGCGGGAAAAATCAGCATAAACTCACCTCAACGCGGCAAATGCGCGTAAAATATTCAGCCCCGTCTTACCGCTTTTCTCGGGATGAAACTGCACGCCGAAGATATTACCTTTTCTGACCGCGGCGGTGATATCCTCTCCGTAAAACGTCGTTGCGGACAGCGAATTTGCGCATTTTGCATAGTAAGAATGGACAAAATAGACGTAATCGCCCTCGTTTACGTCCGCAAAAATGGGGTTTTCGTCCGTAAAATGCAGGCTGTTCCAGCCCATGTGCGGAATTTTCAAGCCACGGGCGACGTCCTTTAAAGGCACAATCTCGCCCTCTATCAGCCCAAGCCCCGAATGAACTCCGTACTCGTAGCTTTTGTCAAACAGCAGCTGCATGCCTAGGCATATTCCCAAAACGGGCTTTCCCGCCCTCGCCAAATTCGCGACGACGTCGGACAAGCCGTTCTGCCTCAGCTTTTTTATCGCGTCGCCGAACGCGCCTACGCCCGGTAAAATTATCTTGTCCGCGCTCTCGATTATCTTCTTTTCGCCCGTGACGACGCTTTCCGCGCCGATTTTTTCAAGCGAATGTGAAAGCGAAAACAAATTTCCCACGCCGTAATCGACTATCGCAATCATTGCAACGTTCCTTTGCTCGACGGAATTTCGTTCCCGACTATCGTAACCGCGCCTTTCATAGCGCGCGCAAACGCCTTAAACGCCCCCTCGATTATGTGGTGGGTATTTTTGCCGTAAAGCTGTACAAGGTGAAGCGTTATTCGCGCCTCGCGCACGAATGCGGTAAAAAATTCTTCCACAAGCTCGGTATCAAACAGCCCGACCGCCTTCAATTTCACGGCGTCGTCCTCGTCGCTCACCTTTGCGGATTCGATTTTCAAATCGTAATTGAGCGTTCCCCTGCCGCTGACGTCAATCGCGCACATGATCAACGCTTCATCCATGGGAATTATAGCGTTGCAGTATCTGGCAATTCCCCTTTTATCGCCTATCGCTTCGCAAAACGCCTTGCCGAGCACAATTCCGATGTCCTCCACAGTATGGTGGAAGTCAACCTCGACATCGCCTGTGCAACTTACGTTCAAGCCGAAGCCGCTGTGCGACGCGAACAGTTCCAACATGTGGTTCAAAAAGCCGCAGCCCGTATTCACCGAGTAGCTCCCGCCGTCCAAATTCAGCGCAAGCGCTATGTCGGTTTCCCTTGTTTTTCTCGCAATTTCAGACTTTCTCATCTTCGATTTCCGCCAATTTTTTAATTAAAACGCGCATTTGTTCGTCGTTTCCGACCGTTATGCGCACATATTCGCTTATCCTCGGCTCGTCAATGTGCCTGACGAGCACGCCCTTTTCCTTCAATTTCAGATAGAGCTCCCTCCCGCCTATATCGGGAGACTTCGCCAACACGAAATTCGCCGACGACGGCAAGACTTCAAAGCCCAGCCCCTTTAATTGTTCGGTCAGCTTTACCCTGTTTTGTTTGACGACTTCCACGGTGCGCTCAAAATAGATTTCGTCGGATATCGCCGCAGCCGCAAGAGCCTGCGAAATTGCGTTCACGTTGTACGGGTGAAAGGAATTTTTGACCTTTTTCAAGTCCTCGATAAGCTGTTCGTCGGCAATCGCGTAGCCGACGCGCGCGCCCGCAAGCGACCTCGATTTGGAAAATGTGTTGATAATCAAGAGGTTTTTGTACTTTTTAACGAGCGGTATCGCGTTGAAGTCCGAAAAATCGGCATACGCCTGATCTAAAATGACGACATTCGAGGGGTTATTTTTTATTATTTCCTCGATTTCCACCGAGCCGAGCGCAATACCCGTCTGCGCGTTGGGGTTTGCCAAAACCACCGTCTTGCCCTTCGAAAAGTAATCGCGCGCGTTTATAGTGAAGTCGTCTTTCAGCGCGATATGCTCGGTCGGACAGTCGAAAAGGTTTGAAATCACGTCGTAAAAGCCGTACGTCACGTCGGCATAACACACACCGCTGCGGCAATACGCGTAAAACGCGAACGCCAACGCCTCGTCAGAGCCGTTTGTAGCCAAAATATTGCCCTGTTCCAAGCCGTAAAAATCGGCAATCGCCCTGTTGAGCGAAAGGCTTTCGGGGTCGGAATACTTCCTCAAATCGCGCAAAACCCTCTTTGAAATTTCCTTTACCGCCTTTTCGCTGACGGGAAACGGGTTTTCGTTGGTGTTGAGTTTGATATACTTCATGTCCTTGGGCTGCTCGCCGGGGACATAAGGCGAGATTTTTGCGACGTCCTCGCTTACAAACCTGCTCATTTTCTCACCCTTACCGCTACGCTTTCCGCATGTGCCGTCAAGCCCTCGGAATTCGCAAACATTATTATATCGTCCGCCGCCTTGTCGAGCGCCTGCTTCGTGTAATACACGTATTGCGTCGTCTTTACGAAGTCCTGAACGCCGAGTGGCGACGAAAACCTCGCCGTGCCGCTCGTGGGAAGCGTGTGATTCGCGCCCGCGTAATAATCTCCGACGGCTTCGGGCGTATTGTACCCTAAGAACACCGAACCCGCGTTTTTGACCGATTTTAAAAGTTCCAGCGGCTCTTTTACCGCCAATTCGAGGTGTTCGGGCGCGTATTGATTGGCAAGCCCGACCGCCTGATAAATATCGTCGGCGACTATTATTTTGCAGTTATTTTCAAGCGAAGCCGAGGCGATTTCCCTTCTTGAAAGCAGTTTGACTTGTTTTGAAAGTTCGCTTTCCACCTCTTTTGCCAAAACCTCGCTGTCTGTTATCAGAAGCGCGGAAGCTATAACGTCGTGCTCGGCTTGCGAGAGAAGGTCCGCCGCTACGTGCTTTGCGTTCGCACCATTATCGGCAACTATCATTATCTCGCTCGGACCCGCTACCATGTCTATCCCGCAGGTCACTCCGCTGACGAGCTTTTTCGCCGTCGCGACGAAGTCTCGCCCCGGGCCCGTAATCTTATCCACTTTCGGTACGCTTTCCGTTCCGTATGCAAGAGCGGCTATCGCCTGCGCGCCGCCCATCTTGAATATCCTGTCCACGCCGCACAATCTGGCGGCGACTAAAATTTCGCTCTTGACTTTTCCGTCCGCTTTGACGGGCGTTGCCATAATAATGTTCTTTACGCCCGCTATTTTTGCGGGAATCGCGTTCATTAAAACGGTCGAAGGATACGCCGCCGTGCCGCCGGGAACATATATCCCCGCGCTTTCGACGGGCAAGACCTTTTGCCCCACTATCCTGTCGCCGTAATCCAATTCGAACCCGTCGCTCTTCTGCTTTTCGTGAAATGCGGAGATATTGGCGATGGAATTTTTCAGCATTGCCACATATTCGGGTGAAAGTTCCTTAAAGGCGACGTCAAACTCCTCTTCGCTCACCTCCAAGCTATCCCCGCGGAATCCGTCGAACTGCGCGGAATAACTTTTCACCGCCTTATCGCCGTTTTCGCGCACGTCGGCAAGGATCGCCTTAACTTTTTCTTCGACGTTTGATGTCAACTCTTCCCGCTTGCCGAACAGCTCTTCCGCGCTCTGACCGCCGTACTTAATTATTTTTATCACTGTCAATAACTCCTTTCAGTTTTTCGCAAAGGGAAGAAATCTGTCCGTATTTGAACTTGTAAGCCGATTTATTTGCGATAAGCCTCGCGCTGATGTCGGAAATCTGCGCATATACGCACAAGTCGTTCTCTTTGAGCGTCGTTCCCGTTTCGACGATGTCCACTATCACGTCCGATATCCCAAGCACGGGAGCGAGCTCTATCGAGCCGTTCAGCTTTATAATTTCAATATCCCTCCCCATTTCAGCATAATACTTTTCCGCGGTGTGGGGAAATTTCGTCGCAACGCGTAATGGAACGCCCGCGTCGTCGCGCCAACCGCGCTTTGCGGCAACGCACATTCTGCATTTCCCGAGGCGAAGGTCGGCAAGTTCGTAGATATCGGGCTCGTACTCGTCCAAAATATCCTTACCCGCGACCCCGACGTCCGCCGCGCCGAGCTCGACATAAACCGCAACGTCGGAAGGTTTCACCCAGAAGTAATTCACCTCGCCTTTGGTGTCCGCAAATATGAGTTTTCTGCTGTTTTCGTCGTAGTCGTCGCACCCGTAGCCTATCGCGCACAACAGCTTGTATACCCTTTCGCCCAATCTTCCCTTTGGCAGAGCTATGTTAATCATTTTTGACCTCTCCGTCGGCGCAATTTATAATCTGTTTGCAGTCGATGTCCTCGGGCTTTTTGCGCGCAAGCCTTACGGAAATTCCGCGCTTTTTCAATTCGAAAGCCCTGTCTATCGCCTTATCCTGCGTGTTGTCGTCATATAAAACGAGATAATCTACCGTCTGCCTGTCCTTTTTGAAGTATCTGTCGATCTCCCCGAGATAAAGCGCAAACCCTATCGCGCCGCCGTATTTTCCGAGCTTTTTCAGCAGTTTATCGTATCTTCCGCCCGAAAGAACGCGCTGCGGCACTCCGTCGATATACCCGTTGAAAATTATCCCGTTGTAGTAATCGGCGTTGTTCGCGACCGAAAAATTGACGTTGAGCTTTTCCAAATAGCCCGCCTTTGAAAGGCTGTCGCAGACGGCGGAAAGCTCGTCCACCGCCTTTTGCATTTCGTCGTTTAAAACTATGCTCCGCGCTTTATCAAGCGCTTCCGCCGCGTTGCCGTTTACGTTGACCGCCGCGCAAAACGCGCCGCAAAGTTTTTCGTCAAAACCCTCTCTATCCGCAATAACGGCGAAATCGTGGACGTCCTTTCTCCTAAGACAATCGTAAATTACATCACCGCACTTGCCGAAAGCGGCTATCAAGCCCTCGGTAAAGCCCATGTGCGATATGTCGAGAATGTATTGGTCGGAAACTATCGAAAGCGTGTCGCAAATAAGCGAGGCGAGCTCCACCTCGCACGCTTTATCGATAAGCCCCGTGATCTCAACGCCCGTTTGGCTTATTTCCTTGAATTCGTTGCCGACGGCAGTCTGTCTGTAAACCTTTTCGTTATAATAATATTTATCCACCGTTTCTTTGGGCGGCTCGGTATGTCTTATAAGCGAAAGCGTGACGTCGGGGCGCATTGCGAGCAGTTTCCCACCGAGCCCCGAAAAGGTTATGACGTTTTTGCCTATCAGAAAGCTCTTGTTTTCCTGATAGAGCGAATATTCTTCGAAGCAACCGGGCTTGTAGCGTGTATACCCTCTGCTCTCGTACAGCGAAATAAGCTCTTCCGTTATATTTTCTTCCCGCTTGAAATATTTCATTTTACCCGTCGTCCTCAACGCTTATAAACTTTTTGTAACCGCCGCTGCCGTAAGAAATCGCCTTGGAAACCCGCGATAACGTCGTGCTTGAAATTTCCGTCTCGGCAATAATTTCGTTGTACGTCTTGCCTTGAAGAATGAGCTTCGCGGCATATGCGCGTTGAGCCATCTGCTCCACTTCCTTATATGTGCACAGATCTTCCAAAAGCGCTTTGCAATCTTCTTTGTTTTCTATCTTGACGAATATCTCGTACAAATCGTCCAAATGGTCGCGGTTCTTCATTTTTCGCCTCTTTTACTTTATGCTTCTATGATACTTTATTACGGTAGAGAAGTAAAGCGTTTTTGACATAAAAATCGGCGAAATGTAAATTTTTTTCGCCGGAATATGCAAAAGAGCATAAATTTAAGCTAAATTTTATAAAAAACAGGCTTTCTGTCCTTGAAATAGCACAGCTCGCTTACGCCTTTTTCAATTAAAAAAGAGCGCAACAAGTCGCAATTTTCGGCATAACGACCTACTCTATGCGCGTCGCTGCCGAAAGACATCTTCCTGCCCCCGAGGGAAATATACCTTTCGATAACGTCCCTATCGGGCAAAAAAGCATTGCCCGAGTCTCCCGTCGACGAGTTGATTTCAAGGCACTTGTCGAGCTCTATTATTTTCTTTAAAATCTCGTCGATTATTCCGTGGAATTCCTCATATAAAATCTTGCAGTCGGGCGTTTTGCGATATCTCGCGACATATCCCAAATGCCCAACTATCTGATAATCGAAATTCGCGTCGAGGCTTTCGAGCACCTTTTCAAAATAGATTTCATACGCCTGCTTTGTCGTAAGCCCGCTGAAAGCGGTTTGATAATAGCAATCTCCCCTGTCGGGCAGGGTGTGCACGCTGTTTATCACATAGTCGAACTTTTCCGCACTGCTGAGTCTTTTGTATTCGCTTTCCGCCGCCTTGCTGTAACCGAATTCTATCCCGTATAAGATATCGACGCGCTTTTCACGTGAGCGCAACTCGGCGATTTTATCAGAATATGCCCTTATATCCGCGAGCTCTATCTCCGCCCCGTCGAGGTACGCGTCGTAGTCGTAATGTTCGGAAAACCCTATTGCAGTCGCGCCCGATTTTTTTGCGGCGGCGACGTAGTTTTCTATATTTTCTTCGCTGTCAAACGAAAATGAACTGTGTAAATGAATGTCAATCAGCATTTTATTTGCAGTATTTTTTCTCTATCGCCGTAATTTTTTCTACGCGGCGGGAATGTCTGCCGCCCTCGAACTCCGTCGTCAAAAACGCCTCGACGATTTTAAGCGCGTAGCCCGAGCCGACAACTTTTTCGCCCATGGCGAGCATGTTCGCGTCGTTGTGAAGGCGGGTAAACGTAGCGCAGTAAGTATCGTGACAATGCGCGCACCTGACCCCGGGAACTTTATTCGCCACAATCGAAACGCCTATACCCGTAGAGCAAATGACTATTCCCCTCTCACATTCCCCGCGGGCGACGGCTTCCGCCGCAGGCAGGGCGTAATCGGGATAATCGCAGCTGTCCGACGAATATGTGCCGAAATCTTCGTACTCGTAGCCGTTTTCTTTGAGATATCCAATCACGCAGTTTTTTAAATTGAGACCGCCGTGATCGCACGCCAACGCAATTTTCATAAATTACTCCTTATTACTCCTCGAATTTTAAAATGTAGTCGTCGATTATAGTGTTGCACACCGAAACAAGGGCGTCGCGGGTGAGGCGATAGACCTCTATGCCGCAGCCGTAAGGGTCGGGAATGTCGAAGCCGCACATCTCCTTGACGCTCCTCACATTGCCCCGCTCGCCGATAAACAAGCGCTGTTTTTCGGTCATTGTGACGACCAAAGTGCTGTTCGATATGATTTTATCGGTGAGTTGGCGGGGTTTTAAGCCCTTTGTGGGAACGTTTATCTCTTCGAGAGCGGTCCTGCTGTTTTCACTCAGCGAGCCGCCCGTCTCGGCATGAATTCCGCACGAGGAGACGTCCCACCACTTGATTTTCCTCTTTTTTATCTGCGCGCGCAGGATAGCTTCCGCCATGGGACTTCTGCACGTGTTACCTGTACAGACAAAAGTAATCTTTTTCCTTTTCATAATCTTTCCCCGCTTATAAACGCGCTCAGCCGCACGCCTTTTTCAAACGGTTCATGACGCCCGCCATTATGCCGTCCTGCTTTTGCGGCGCAACCGCGATTATTATATCCGCAAGATTTTCTCCTTCCCGCAACTTGTCGTATAGATTACGGGCAATCTGTTCCTCGTTTTCGCCCAAATCGAGCAAATTTTCTATGTGATATCTCCCCGCCACGCCGCTGTCGCACATTATATACGCTTTCAGACCTTCGGCAAGACACTCTTTATAGTACTTAAACGCCTTATCGCTGTCGCCGAAGTCAAATAAAGCCGTCCTGCACTTGGGGGAATAATGCTTGTATTTCATTCCGGGCGAGGGCACGCGGTCGCCCTCTTTCATGACATATTGACCGCATTTTCCCGCAACGGAAGCTATCATTTCACGCGTTATCAGCCCGCTGCGCAAGACTATCGGCGTATCGCCCGTACAGTCCAAAACGGTGCTTTCTATCCCGCCGCTGCACTTCCCGCCGTCCAAAATCAGCTCAATCTTGCCGTTCAAATCGTCAAAGACGTGCTGCGCGGTCACGGGGCTTACGTGTTTGGAGACGTTCGCGCTGGGCGCGGCAATCGGCAAATTGACGTATTCGAGAAATCTCTGCGCCCCTTCGTGAGAGGGAATTCGCACAGCCAGCGTATTTAGCCCGCAGGAAACCGCGGGGCTGACTTTGTTCTCGCTCCTGTAAACCATGGTCAAAGGACCGGGCAAAAACTTTTCGGCGAGCGCCTTTGCGTAGTCGGGAATGAAAGACACCAACGAGCTCAAATCGTAGTTTTTGTGGACGTGGACGATGAGCGGATTGTCGTTCGGTCTGCCCTTTATCTCAAATATTTTCTTCACAGCGCCGTCGTCGAACGCGTTCGCGCCGAGCCCGTAAACCGTTTCCGTAGGAAACGCGACCGCTCCGCCGCTCTTTATAATGCGCGCCGAACGCGACAAACTGTCTTTGTCTATCGGTAAAATTTCCGTGTTCATCGTATTTAAAATCTGCTCAAATCAGAACGGAGGCTGTTCGTCGTCCGAATAAACCTCGTCGGCGTCCCTCTCCTCATTTTCGGGCGGAGGAACTTGCTCGCCGCCCGCCGCGTAGTCGCTGTTATATTTGGGTTCGACCGCGCCGCTATTTTCGGGTTCGGGATTGACAAACTTGGTGAGTTCGCCCTTGAAGCGAAGTTTTATCCTGTCGAGCCCGCCGTTTCTGTGCTTCGCGACTATCAGATCCGCCATGCCCTTGATTACTTTGCCGCTCTCGACTTCCTCGTCCGTCGCGCCCACGTCGGGTCTGTTGATAAACATGACGATGTCGGCGTCCTGCTCTATCGCGCCCGATTCGCGCAGATCGGAGAGCTGCGGTTCTTTCGTCTGCATACGGCGCAGCTGCGAAAGGGCTATGACGGGCACGTTGAGTTCCTTTGCCATTATCTTCAATTCGCGGGTTATGTCAGCGACTTCCTGCGTACGGTTCTGTTCGGCGGTCTTTTTCCCGCTCGACATAAGCTGAATATAGTCTATCATGACGAGGTCGAGCTCGCCGTTGTTTTTCGCCTTTATCCTGCGGCACTTGGAGAGAATTTCCGCGGGGGTCACGCGCGACGAATCGTCTATGTAAATTCTGCTTCTTCGCAGAAGTTCCGAGGCTTTTGTCAGCCTTTTCCACTCTTTGGGGGTCAATTTTCCGCCACCCGCAAGCGCGTCAGCCATGGAAACGTTCGCGCATCCGCATAGCAACCTTTGAATTATCTGCGTTTCGGGCATTTCAAGCGAAAATACGGCGCAAACTTTTTCGTTGTTTACCGCGGCGTTTTCCACGATATTCATTGCGAGCGACGTCTTGCCCATGCCGGGGCGAGCTGCAATTACTATCAAATCGGACTTCTGCAAGCCGTTCGTGAGCCTGTCGAGCCTTAAAAACCCCGTCTGTATGCCTCTGTACGCGTCTTTGTCGCTGTCCAACTTCTGGAATTTATCGATAACCGCGTCGATAGCGTCGCTTTCGCGGATATCTTTCATGGAAGACGTGTCGTTGGAGCGGGAAATCGCGTAAATCTGCTCTTCCGCAAACTGCACGCTACGCGTGTCGTCGTCGCTCGCGCGCGAAAACTTCATAATCTCCTGCGCGGCGGCGATGAGTTTCCTGTTTATGGAATCCCTCCGCACAATTTCGAGATAATGATTGTAGTTTGCCGACGACGGCGTAACTTGGGTGAGCTCGGTGAGATAGGTTATGCCGCCGACCTTGGACAAATTGCCCTCCGTTTCGAGTTTATCGGTGAGCGTGACGAGATCCAAAGGTCGGTGTTCGGCGAAAACCAACTTGACCGAGTCGAAAATCAGCCTGTGAGAGGTCTGATAGAAGTCGTTATCTTCAATTTTTTCAAGCACTTCGGGCAAAATGTCGTTGTCGATAAGCATACAGCCCAAAAGCGCTTGTTCTGCCTCCAAATTGTTGGGGCTCATGCTGTTTATGTCAGGCATAGTACTTAATATTCCTGTTTATATTCCCATCATTTTTTCAAGTTCGTTCAAAGTTTCCTCAAATTCCTTCATTGCGAACTCATACGGGCGCTTGTCCGTGAGGTCAACTCCCGCAAGTTTCAAAAGCGATACGGGGTCGGTCGAAGAGCCGCCGGATAGGAACGAGAAGTAATCTTTCACCGCGCTTTCCCCTTCCGTAAGAATTCTGTGCGCAATATTCATAGCCGTAATTATTCCCGTCGAATACTTGTAGACGTAGAACGACGTGTAGAAATGCGGTATTCTGCACCACTCCGTGGAAATCTCGTAATCGTGCTCTATCGCGTCGCCGTAATACTTCTTGCCGATTTCCGCATACAGCCCGCACAGATTTTCGCGGGTTAAAGGCTCGCCGCTCTCCACCTTTTTATGCGCTTCGTATTCGAATTCGGCAAACATGGTCTGGCGGTGCAGCGTAGCTCTAATGGAATCGAGGTAATAATTGAGCAGATATTTTTTGAGGTTTTCGTCCTTAGCCTCTTTAAGCATATGTTTTAAAAGCAGCACCTCGTTTACAGTGCTCGCCACTTCCGCGACGAATATCCTGTAATCGCTCTTCGCGTAGGGCTGATTTTTCTGCGAAAAATACGTGTGCAGCGAGTGCCCCATCTCATGCGCGATAGTGAAAACGTCGTTTAATGTGGGCTGATAGTTCAAAAGCACGTAAGGATGCACCCCGTACGCGCCCGAAGAATACGCCCCGCTGCGCTTCCCATCCGTCTCCTCTACGTCTATCCACCTCTCGTCGTGACCGCGCCTTAAAAGCGCCTGATAGTCTTTGCCGAGAGCAGAAAGCCCGTTTACCACAAAATCGTACGCCTCGTTATAACTCATTTTGAACTCCACGTCCGAAACGAGCGGCGCGTAAACGTCGTAAAAATACAGCTTGTCGTAACCGAGTATCTTCTTTCTGTCGGCGATATAGCGGTGCATCGTCTTGCAGTTTTTCGAAACGCTTTCAAGCAGGTTGTCGTAGACCTTTTTGTCGACGTCCTCGTAAAAGAGCGCTTTATCGAGGCAGGAATCGAACTTGTAAGCACGGCTGAGGAACACGTCCTTTTTGACGTTGCCGTAATAGTTCGCGGTTATGGTGTTGAGCAGCCCGATAAACGCTGCGTAGTACTTTTCGTACGCCTCTTTGCGCTTGCTCCTGTCGGACGAATGAAGAATCAATCCGTAAAGCCCGTGCGTTATCTTTGTCGTCTTGCCCTCGAACTCAATCTCGGGCAGCGGCAAATCGGCGTTGTTTATCATGGCGAAAATGTCGTGGAAGGAATTCAACGTCTCCCCCGCAAGCGCAATGAGCTTTTCTTCCTCGGCGGAAGGCACGTGCGAAAGGCTCTTGATAAGGCAGCCCAACTGATAATCGTAGGGCTTGAATTCCTCTGACTTCAACAAACTTTTCAGATAATCAGCGCCCAAGCCCGCCAATTCGGGCTCGTAGAACGACACGGCGGAACAATACTTCGAATACAGCATGCTCACTTTGCCGTAGCGCGCGCTGCTCTCGGAATCGCGTGTGTCCTCGTCGCGCTTCAAGCTCGCGTAAACGTAGAGTTTTTCGAGCTCTATCATATACTTGTCGTTCGTGCGCAAAAACTCCGCCAATACCTTTTTATCGCCGAGTTTGCCTTCAAAACGGGTGAAATCAAGCTCTTTTCCCGCTTTTTCAAACGCTTTTTCCCATTCTTCGCCGCTTGAAAAGATGTCCTCAATCTTCCATTTATACTCTTCTTTTACTTCATTTCTCTGCATATTCGCACCTTTATCAGTTTTTATTTGAATGTATCGGCGCGGGAATCAGACCGCCGCGCGCGATGAATTTGTTGCTCGATTGGTTGTGGACCGCCATTATCGGCGCTCTGCCGAGCAAACCGCCGAAGTTTATCTGCTCGCCCACGCCCTTCCCGGGAACGGGTATTACCCTGACGGCAGTCGTCTTGTTGTTTATCATTCCTATCGCCGCCTCGTCCGCAATTATCGCGCTGATTGTGGATTCGCTCGTGTCGCCCGGCACGGCTATCATGTCGAGCCCGACCGAACAAACCGCCGTCATCGCTTCGAGTTTGTCGATATTGATATTCCCCTTTTCCGCCGCTTCTATCATTCCTATATCTTCGGAAACGGGGATAAACGCGCCCGACAAGCCACCCACGCGGGAGCTTGCCATTACGCCGCCCTTCTTCACCGCGTCGTTGAGCATTGCAAGACATGCGGTCGTTCCGTGCGTTCCTACGCTTTCAAGCCCCATCTCTTCAAGTATCTGGGCTACCGAATCTCCTCTCGCGGGCGTGGGCGCAAGCGACAAATCGACTATGCCGAACTGCGCGCCGAGCCTTTTCGCCGCCTCGCGCGCGATAAGCTGCCCCGTCCTCGTTATCTTGAACGCCGTCCTCTTTATCATTTCGGATAAATCGGTGAGATTGGCTTCGGGAATCGCCTCGATTGCATGCTGAACGACGCCCGGACCCGAAACGCCTACGTTTATCACGGTGTCGCTTTCACCTACGCCGTGGAACGGGTTGTCCTCGACCGCATTGCAGAAAACGACCAACTTCGCGCAGCCGTAGCCGCCCTTGTCCGCAGTCGCTTGGGCTGTCTTTTTGATTATTTTGCCCATCAAAGCCACGGCGTCCATATTTATGCCCGACTTCGACGAACCTATATTAACCGACGAGCACAATTTATCGGTGCTCGCAAGTACTTCGGGAATACTCTCTATGAATTTCTTCTCGTAGTCCGCCGTTCCCTTATGTACGAGGGCGGAATAACCTCCGAGGAAGTCAATGCCGACCGTCTTTGCCGCGTCGTCGAGCGCCTTTCCTATAAGCGCGGATTTTTCGGGAAAGGGCGCGCAGATTATGCTCGCGGGGGTCACCGAAACGCGCTTGTTTACTATGGGAATACCGTATTCTTTTGACAGTTCCTCCGCTACGGGCACAATTTTTTCCGCCTTTTTGCAGACCAAATCGTAAACGCTTTTTGCGGTCTCCTCGGCTGTTCCCCTTATGCAGGGCAAGGTAGATATCCCCATAGTTATGGTTCTGATATCGAGGTGCTCCCGCTCGACCATACTTATGGTTTCCAAAACTTCGTTAAAGTTAAACATCGCTCACCTTAAACGCTGTGCATCGCGTTGAAAATATCTTCATGTTGCAGGTGAATGGACATACCTATCTTTTTGCCCATTTCCGCGCACTCTTCGGAAAGCGCCGCAAGTTTGTCCGACGCCCCGCTCAGATCGACGAGCATAAGCATAGCGAAATATTCGTCCAATATTGTCTGGCTTATATCCAGAATATTCACGCCTTTTTCCGCGAGAAAAGTGCTCACTTTTGCAATAATTCCCGTCTTGTCCTTTCCAATTACCGTTACGACAGCACGCATAAATTATCTCCGTTAAACGTTATTTTGTTCCCCGAAAATTTCGGGTAAAGTAAATTCAAAAAATGTATTCCAATTTGTTATCGCCTGCTTGTACTGCATAGACCAGCCCGTCACGACGCCCGAAATTCTCTCTACGGGCATACAGCCGTAGAAATCTCCCCTGCTGTCCTCGCTGTTGTCGCGGTTGTCGCCCATGAAGAAAACCTCGCCTTGCTTCACGGTGATTTCTTCGAACGTGTTCTTTTTGACGTCCTTGTTGTTTTCGGGGCTGACGTAGGGCTCTTCGACGACTTGCCCGTTTAGATAGAGCACGCCGTTATCCAATTTTATCCTGTCGCCGCCGAGGGCAATCACCCTCTTTATAAGGCTTCTGTTGCCCGCGTCAATTACGACGATATCCCCGCGCTTGGGCTCGATATATCTGCAAATATAGACGTAATCTCCGCCCGCGCGATCCACCGAAGGCGCTCCCGTGAGCGTATTTTTCATCGACGAACCGACGACGTAAATGCGGATATAGAGCGCATTGAAAAGCAAAATCAATGTAAGCACGGCTGCCGCGATAATGAGCGCAACCGTTGCATAAAAGATGCTTTTATCGTTGTACCTTCTTTCGAAGTTTACGGGGAATTGATTCATCGTTTTACAACCAGATAAGATTATTTACGGCGTACTTTCCGTCGCCCGTTATCGTGAGCGAAACACATTCCGTAAAATTGTTGAGGGAAATTCCGTCCTTGTTCTTAAAGACTTTCGCCTTTTGTATGACGCTCTGCCAGACGCCGCCGAGCACCATCACGCTCGAAACGTATTTTTCGCCGTTTTCGACGTTTTTCAGCATGAGTTCTATCGTCATGTCGTGTTCGGGACACACGTCGAACTTCAAAATACTGTCCTTATCGGGCGCGTATTGCGGGCAGATAAGCCTGTTTGTAGTCAGTCCGCACTCCGAATAAACGCCCGTAAGCCCGTTCGCTTCCACGAGTTTAGGCATGAAGAAGTCGTCTTCGAGAAACGTTCCGCCTATCGCGTATTTGTCGCAGTTGGCGACGATAAAGCAGTCGTGCCCGAACTGGTTCGCGTACATTATCCTGCCCTTTGCCCTGCTGTTTCTGAACTTGCCTTCAAGCCTCTTTACGGCGAGCTTCGACCAGACGGTAAAGCCGTTGGAGTACACCGCATAGCCGAGCACGAAAATCGTGCCCGTCTTTTCGTAGATGTTGAGGAGATATTCGCTCTCGAAATCCCCCGTCTTGCTCTTGAAAGTCGCAGCCGTCCAATCCCTGTCGGAACTGTTGAAGCTGTCCTCGGCGAAGTAAATACCGCCGTCCTCTATAATTCCCGTGTCGTCGTACTTGATTTTCGCGACGAGGTTGTTCTTCTCGTCCACGTAGATATCGACTTCCGCGGGCTTGGGCATGTAAACATATCTTTCCTTGACGTATGAATCGAGAAAAAGGAACATATCGCGGGTCGAGCTACTGTCGATGCGCGCGCCGCTTCTCAAAGAATAGGTGATTATGCTGTCGCCCGCATATTTGGGGTTAATGCGCGAAAAAGTATCGTACGCCCTGTCGTAATCGAAATTCGCGTCGTCCGTCGTGCACAGCATAAGCATCGGGCATTTAACGTGCGGCGCGTAAGATTGGGAATCGATTCCCGCGATAAATCTGTATCTCTCGTCGTCGAAATCGGGCGTCTTGTTTAAAAATTTTTCATAGCCGCGATATGCGTGCCAACCGCACGCCGCCACCGTGACCGCGCACGAAAACTGCGTTGCGCAAGAAAGTTTCCAGACGATTTCACCGCCGTCGCGTATCCCCATTGCGCCGATATTTAAGCTGTTTTGCCTCTCGATGAGCAATTTGCGGGCGTAAATGCCCACTCCTACCCATTCGTACCAAGTAGTCTTGAACGCGTTGTCGTCCACAAAATCTTTATGCCTGCCGCAAGAGCTTATATTTGCGTAGGAGACGTTCTGCGGATAGCGCGTGTAGCGCTCAACCCCGTCTCTCCTGCCCGCGTAGTCTACTGCAAGCGCGGTGTAACCGTGTCTGACCAAAAACGCCAAAAGATTCTCGTCGAGCGGGTCGTTGCTGTCGAAAAACACCAAAATGCTCGCGTTCGACGGGTCGGCCGCGGACGAGGCGAGGACGCCGTAGATAGTCACCCTGCCCATGCCCGTATCTCTGCCCGAAAAGTTGAGATATTCGTATTTAATTCCGTTTTCAACCTTTTCGCCGAGAGCGACGGGCATCACGTCGAGAGACGCGTCGAAGTCCCGCCAGAGCGAAACAGGCGTAATTACGTTTAACAAATTTTGCTCCTTACACGCAAACGCCGATCTGCGAACCGTGCGTTTCCGTGGCTTTATTGACTATGATTTTACTTTCTATCCTGTGTTTGAGTTCCTCGACGTGGCTGATAATTCCTATCGTGAAATTGCTGCTCCTCAGCTTTTCGAGCGAATCCATTACCGTATCCACAAGGCTTTCGTCAAGCGTTCCGAATCCCTCGTCGAGGAAGAAAAATTCTATTGACTTCAACGAGCCGTGACATATCGCCGCGGAAAGCGCAAGCGCAAGCGACAGCGATACGAGGAAAGTTTCTCCGCCCGACAGCGTGTTGACGCCCCTCTTTTTGCCTTCGTTGTAGTTGTCTCCGACGTAGAAATTGTCGTCGTAAGTCAGGAAATATCTCCCGTTCGTGAGGTTTAAAAGGGTTACGGAAGCTGCCTTGGAGATGTCCGAAAGATATTCGCCCGCGATATATTCGAGAAATTTGTTGTTGCGGATAAGCTCTTTGAGCCGCAGGACGAGTTCGCGCTTTTGGGCAATTTTTTTGAGTTCGCCCTCGTTTTTCAGCTTCTTTTCGAGCATTTCACTTAAACGGGCATAATTGCTTTCGGTAAGGCGCACCTGCGCGTGCGCTTCCTTTGCCGCGCGTTCCGCCTCGGAATACTGCGAATTTATCTCGGCGGCTATCTGCTCGTTTATGTCGAAAATGCCGTCGATAGCCGATAAAAACGCTATTTTCGCCCTTAACGCCGCCTCTTTTTCTTCGTACGCGGCGAGCTTTTCTTGCGCGGCGGAATAATCGCCGACTTCCCGCATTACGCCCTCGCACTCTTCCGCGGAGGAATAACCGCCGACATTAAGCGATTCTTCGAGTTTTTTCAAAAGGCTTCCGCACTCTTCGTCGAGCGCGGCGATTTTTACTTTAAACGCTTCCGTTTGCAAGTTGAGCTTTTCGATTTCCGCCTTGATTTGCTCTATCTCACGCGCGGCGGCGTCGCGCTCCGCGACGAGTTTGTCGCAGCGGCGGCGCAAATCGGCGCAAACAGCGGAATAATCGGCACAATTCTCGCCGAAAACGCCGTCGAGTTTGAGCTTTATCTTTGTAAAACGCTGTTTTTGCTCCTCGCCGCGCGCCTTTAAATTAGCCGCTTCGTTGTCCGCCACGGCGCAGTTTTGCTTGCAAGCGGACAACTCCTCGCTCTTCGCGTTATATTCGCCGAGCAGTTTTTCGCGGAGCGAAGAAGCCGCTTTGAAGTCTTTGATTATCTCTTCGACGTCCACTTTGCCTTCCCGCAGAGAAAGTATTTTGCTTTCGTAAAGCTTTATGCGGTCGGTGAACTCTTCCCTCAAAAATTTATATAATTCCCCGTCGTGGTCGAAATCTTTAATGCTTTCCCGCAAATCGCCGAAGTAAACGATTTGCTCGCCGTATTCGCCCCGCAAAATGGCGGGTTTTAGCTTCTCTTCAAGCACCTTTTCGAGGTCGACTTCCACGCAGTTATCAAGTTTTTTCTTAATTTCCTTGACCTGTCTGAATACAGCCGCCTCTTCGTCGCGGAATTTATCGCATTTCAGCACCGCCGTGCGGTATTTATCGCGCAACAGCCGCAGTTCCATGTCGGCTTCCGCAAGCTCCGAAATATCCGCTTTGGCCGCCTCGAACGCCGCTAATTTCGCCTTGATTTGCTCAATATTGCCATCATAATCGGCTGAGCGCATGCCTTCCGACTTCTCTTCGAGCTTCTTCGCCAAAGACTGCAATTCGCCCTTCGAACTTTCGGACAGCTTGACGTTGTTTTCGCGTTGGGCGCGCTTTTCTTTGAGCGAGGAATTTACTGCGCAAATTTCCTTGCATTGCGGATAATTTTTTATCAAAACGCGCAATCTTTCCAGATCTTTCGCACCCGCCTGCATTTTTTCAAGCTCCGCGCGCGCGCTTTCGAGCTCGTTTCGGCTTTTCATGAGCCCGTTTATCTTTTCCGCTCGGGCTTTTAATTCCTCATAGCGTTTTTCGCAAATTTTAAGCTGTTCCGCGGCAGTTTCGCAGTCCTTTTTGCTCTGTCCGACAATATTTTCGTCGACATCCGCATAGGCGGAAAGCTCGCCCGAGGCAGTCAGATATTCCGCTTCCGTCAAGCTCTCGCGCTCCGCAAGCCTCTCTTTCAGCCTGTCGCCGTATTTTGAGAGCGAAAAAAGCCTTTCTATTATTTTAAACCGCTCGGCGGGGGCGCACTGCACAAACTGCGCGAACTCGCCCTGCGGCAGCGCTATGCACTTTCTGAAATCTTCCGCGTTAAGCCCGAGGATATCCTCCACCGCGGAATTGACCGACGTGGTGTTGTCGGCAATGCAAGACGTCCCCGAACTGTCGCTGACGTAGAGCATAGCCTTGCCGAGCCCGTTCTTTTTCTTGATAGAGCGCTCAACCCTGTAAAATTTGCGCTCTCCGCCGTTTAACAGGGTGAATTCGAATTCGACCTCCGCCTGCTCGCAGTTGTAATTTATTATATCGGTCTTTTTTTTGCTCCTGTCCACATTTCCGTACAGCGCGAAATTTATGCAGTCCAAAATGGTGCTTTTGCCGCTGCCCGTCTCGCCGAAAATGCCGAAGAGCCCGTTGGCAATCAGTTTATCGAAATCTATTTCCGTGCGTTCGGAGAAGCTGTTTATGCCGCAAAAAACAAGTTTTACAGGTCTCATTCTTCCTCCGTCAGCTCCAAAAACAGCGCTTTGAGCTCCTCGCTCGGCTCTACGCCGTAACGGGAAAGGTAGTAACTTACGAAAAGTTCGGAAGATGTCTTATCCTTCCGCGACTGCACAAACCCTTCCGTCTCGCCCCCGCTCACTTCCGCCTTTAAGGAAATGAGGTTTTCGCATTGGCTGAGCGCGGCTATCTGCGTGCGCGTAAGCGGCTCTTTTAAATTGAGCGTAAGCTCGGCGTAGTCGTCGGGGTTTTTTGCGAGCAATTCTATCCCGCTTTCGGCGTTCAAAGCCTGCAATCTTATCAGATTTTTAATCTTTTTGAGCTCAACGCGGCGGAAATCGCTCACGCCGCCCTCGCCTATATCGAAGACGTTTATCGACTTTACCGAATCGCCCTCGTCAAACGAAAAGCGCATTATCGCGCCGCTGTAATAGGCGTTTTCGGCAATTTTTTGCCTTTTGTGGAGATGTCCCAACGCGATATAATCGCATTTCGGCAGACTTGCCACAGGCACGAGGCGAGCCCCGCCGAGGTCGATTTCCCTTTCGCTCTCGCTCGCCTGCCCTCCGCAGATAAATATATGCGAGAGGAAAATCGAGGGAATTTTGTCCGTTTTCCCCCGCTCGCCGTACGCTATCCAGCGGTTTATCTTGTCCTCGAAGCTCTCTTCCGACTTCCCCTCTTTAAACCGCGCTTCGTTGGGGTAGGGCAACGTGTTTATATAGACTTGTTCGCCCTTGTCGTTGGCGAAAACCACGTATCCGCCGTCCGATTTAACGGGATAGCATTTACCCGATTTCTTGCACTTTATCGCACGGAGATTGTTGCCTACGATATAGACGTTGTTCTCTTCCGCGAGGGAAGAACTTGCGGTGAGGCGCACGTAGTCGTCGTGATTTCCGCTTATTATCAGCACGGCGCAAATCTTTGAAAGGCGGGTTATCGCCTCGAAAAAAATGCTCTCGGCTTCCGCGGAAGGCGTATAGGTATCAAAGACATCTCCCGCGACGAGGCAGAGCTCCACATTTTCTTCGCTGCAAATATCCGCAATTTCTCCGAGGACGTCGCGAAATTCATCGTATCTGTCCCGCCTTATTAGTTTTTTGCCGATATGCCAATCGGAAGTGTGCGCAATTCTCATAATTAAAACAATCCCGACGCACAACTTAACGAAAAAAGTTTGCTTTTTTTCGGCGCGTTGGTTATAATGGTAACTACCTTTCGCCGAAAACGGGCATAATAATCATTCCGATTGACATTATAGCCCTTTTTGCGCGATAAATCAAGCGATAAAAGGAGGTTTTGCATATGGCTTTTATTTCCCTGTCCGACGAATTGTCAAAAAAATCGATTACGGGCGTAGAAAATAAGTTCATTTTGAAATATCTTCCGGAAATCGATTGCTTCGCGGTCAAAATTTATCTGTACGCGCTGTATCTGTGCCAGAGCGGTCAATCTTCCCACACCGTTGCGGATATGGCGGCGAAATTTAAAATCACGGAAGAACAGACAAGGGAATATTTCGAATATCTCGAAAGCCTCGAACTCGTCGCGATAACGTCCGTAAACCCGTTCGAAGTCAAAATTCTCGATTGCGACAACCTCTACGGAAAGCCCAAGATACTCCACCCCGAAAAATATCAGGGGCTGTATGAAGAAATTCAGAGCATTTTCGGCGACGGGCGCATGGTCTCGCAGGACGAATTCCGCGATTATCTGATATTTTTGGAAGACTACGGCTTTGAGCGCAACGCCCTCGTCATGATAATCGCCTATTGCGTCAATTTGAAGGGCAACGATATAGGCGCGGCGTACATAAAGAAAGTTCTGAAAAATTTCGAAAGCGACGGGGCGAACACCGAAAAGAAAGTCACGGAAAAACTTTCCGCTTACACGGCTTGCTCTTCCTCCCTGATAAAGATTTTCTCCGCTTGCGGCATAAAGCGCTCGCCCGCCGCCGAGGACAACGACTACTACGAAAAGTGGACGAAACTCGGCTTCGACGACGACGCGATAATCGCCACGGCGAAGTGCTTCAAGAGCAAATCGTTCGAAAGGCTCAACGCAGCCATATTGGAACTCTACAAAAACAAGAAGTTCGACGCGAAAGAGATTGCCGACTACCGCAAAACAAAGGACAGCCTTTACGATATCGCCGTCGCCGTCGCGAAGTCGCTCGGGGTTTTCATCTCCGACGCCACCCCTTATGTGGAAAACTACGTTGTCGTGTGGAGCGGCTATGGTTTCAGCGGCGAAGCGCTCAAAAAAATTGCGAATTACTGCTTTTTGAGCGGAAGAAATTCGTTCGACGGCATGAGCGATTTTATCGACGGGCTGTACAGGCAGGCGTTTGTAGACGACGACAGCGTTAATATCCTCCTTTCGAACCTCGCGGAGGACGACAAATTCATAAAATCGATGCTTTCGGCTTGCGGGCTCACGAGGAAGATTATCCCCTACGACAGGCAGGCGTTGGCGCGTTGGCGCGATTGGGGCTTCAACGAGGCTATGATTTTGAAAGCGGCGGAACTTTCCGCCACAAAAAACAACCCCGTAGCCGCAATGAACTACCTGCTCTCCACGTGGAAAAACTCGTCAATCTACACGATAGAGCAGATCCCCGCACAGACGGAACGCGGCAAAATGACGGCAAAAGCCGCGCAGCGGCAGCGCGACTTCGACATTTTGAAGTCGCTTTACGACCCCAACGAGGAATAAATTATGGAACTCAAAAAAAACGACATAGTCAAGATAATAACGCTTATCAAGGTGAATTACGACAACGCCTATCCCGACAGCGACGGGGAAAGCACAAAGACTTTGGCGGAATTCTGGTTCAAATGCCTTAGCAAATACCCGCGCGAAATTGTCTTTGAAGCCGTTGAAAGCACTATAAAACACTGTCAATTTACGCCGAGGCTTGCGGATATCATCGGGGAAATCAACAAAATTTTGATATCCCGCGCGCCCTCACTCGATTGCCTGTGGGAAGAGCTCAACTCGGCTTTGCCGAAGGTGTTCGAAGTCTCCCGCTATCTCAGCTACGAACAATACGCCAAATGGACGGACAGCGAACTCAACAAACTTTACGAAGCGCTCAACCCCGAATTAAAGCTGTTTGTGCCCACCCGCTCCTCGCTTATCAGGCTTTCGGAGATTTCGGGCGAACAAATGCAATACGAGCGGGCGAGATTTTTCAAGGCGATGCCCGAATTGCGCAAGACTTATTACGACAACTTGGGGCAGGAACAGATTTCCACTTTGCTCGGCGCGGGAGACATCGTAAAGAGATTATCCGATAAAAATCAATAAACGTTTAAAGGCGACCGAAAGGTCGCCTTTGTTGTACGTATTGTAATGAGGTTTTTTGCGTTTTTGACGCTGTTTTATTTGTTTGTTTGCAGTTTTATTCTTCCGCGCTGCCGTTTTCGGCGTTTTCTTTTTCTTCGGTTTCACCGATATTATTTTCGCTTTCCCGCACCGTTTCGTCCTCTATATAGGGGTTGACGTGCACAGTGACGTGCTTAACCAAGGGGAACTGCTCCTCCACTCCGTCATGCACCTTGTCTGCGATTTCATGAGCGGCGTAGAGCGGGAGATTTCCGTCGCACGCAATTTCCGCTATGACGTATATTCTGTTCCCGAAAAGGCGAGTCATGAGTTTATCCACACGCAATACGCCCTCGCACGAGGATATAAACTCCCATATGCGGCTCTCCGTCTGCGCGTCGCACGCCTTGTCCGTCATCTTGTTCACCGCGTCCGTGAAAATTTCTATCGCGGCTTTAAGTATGAGAAGGCAAATGACGATAGCCGCAACGCAGTCGAGAACGGGAACGCCGCACATCGCACCTATAATGCCGATAAGGCTGCCTATCGAAGAGAGCGCGTCCGAACGGTGATGCCACGCGTCGGCTTTAAGCGCGCCCGAATTGACCTTTATCGCAGCCGCGCGCGTTATCCAAAACATAATTTCCTTTACCACAATGGACACGATAGCCGCCGACATAGCCAAATACGTAGGCGTAGCCGCCGTCTTATAGCTTCCGTCCACGATATTTTTTATGCCGCCGTAGCCTATTGTCGCGCCCGTTATAAAGAGCAGCACGGAAAGAATTATTGCCGCGACGCACTCGAACCGCTCGTGCCCGAATTCGTGTTCCCTGTCCGCCGCTTTTGCCGACATTTTAACCCCGATAATGACAATTATAGTGGAAATCACGTCGGAAGCGGAGTGAATCGCGTCGGAAATCATCGCAAGCGAATGACCGAACGTGCCCGCGAGAAATTTGAAAACCGTGAGCAAAAAGTTTAATATTATCGTTATTACGGAAATTTTTATCGCTACGCTTTCCATCTCCGTATTGCGCATTTTAGTCATGAATTTTTTCATTTTAACATTAAAATAAATTGACAACCCGACCCAATTAAAATATAATATACAGGTAAGTTTGAGCGGGATTGCGATTTCCCCCGTACTTGCGCTGCTATGGCTCAGCAGGTAGAGCACGTCCTTGGTAAGGACGAGGTCACCGGTTCAAATCCGGTTAGCAGCTCCATTCCTTTCGCCTTTGCCGATTTCGGCAAGGGCGATTTTTTATCGGAAAAACGCTACTTTTCTGCCGTTTTTCTGCCATTTTTCCGTTTTTCTGCCGCTTTTCCGCTGATTTTCTGCCGCTTTTCTGCGGGCGCATAACGCGCGATTTTTAAAATATACACTAAGGTTAAATTATCCGTTATATCAAATATCCCTGCGGGTCACCGCAGGGATATTTTGCCTTGATTTTAAACAAATAAAGCTCAATGTCTTTTATATCCTATGCCTATGCGAATTTTTTTGTTTTCGGCGGGCTCTTCCGCGGTTGTCTCCTCTTGGGGGACTTCCTCCCGAACGATTTCCTCTTCGGGCTCGCTTTGTACTTCCTCGGGAAGGTTCGGCTGCGCGATTTCGGACGAGACGTTTTCCATCTGCAAGCGCATGCCCTCCGCTATCTTCATTCTCACGAACGCTACGGCGCAAGGGGTAAGAACCGTCTTGTCGCAAATGCGGCAGAACGGCGCGTAAATTCCACACAAGTCGCGGTTAAGCTCCTTGCTGTTCCAATATTTGTTGTCGTCTATAAGTTTCTGGATCTCCAAAAGGTTTTCGTCCGTCAAAACGGGCGGCATGTCCTTCAACATTTCCAGAACTTTATTTTCATCCCACATCGCTTTATACTCCCGTAGAAATTTAAAGTTTTTCGGTTAAATACTCTTTACGCTGAGAGTAGATAATATCTCGTAAAATTTTTCCCTGCTGAACGACAAGGTGTCCGGCTGTGTGACGGAAGCCGTTCCCGCCGCAACGCCGTAGCGCAGAATTTCTTCAAGCGGTCTGCCGTCGGAAAGCGCGATAGTTGCCGCCGCGACCATTGCGTCGCCCGCTCCCGCCGTGGAATTCATCGCCACGTTCACAGATACGCAGTAAAGGCGCTGTTTTCCGTCGCATATCACCGCGCCGTCTTTGCCGAGCGA
>CANREX010000001.1 GCA_947629735.1 uncultured Clostridia bacterium | reverse complement strand
CACCTCGGCGAGGTGAATGCCTGCGATTATATATTTCGCGCGCCCTTAAAAATCGCAGGCAGAGGGCGAGTAGCCCTCAATCTCACGAAAATTCACAGCGCACGGGCTGCGCGAGAATTTTGTGAATTTGTCTTGCGCCGCATATCTGCGTTTAGCGGCAGCGAGCAAAAGGGGCGCGGGCGGAGAAAACCTCTCCGCCCGCGCCCCTTTTGCTCTTACACTCACTCGCCGCCTTTATTCTTCTCAACAAACTCCCTCATCATCTCCATACTCGCAGGCGAAATCACATGTTCCATCTCGCACGCGTCGTTGTCCGCGTCCGAAGAATTCACACCGTGCAGTTCAAGAAAGCGGCGGATAGTGCAGTGTTTGCAATACACTTCCTCGGCGTAGTCTCTGCCGCCTTCGGTGAGGTAAATATGCAGCCCGTCCCAGGTGACGTAGCCCTTGCTTTCCAAAATTTTCAGCGCTTTCTGGACGGCGGGTTGGGATACTCCCGTAGCCCGCGCGACTTCCACCTGGTGGACGTAGTCCAACTGCCGCGAAAGCAGCAGAATTGTTTCCAGATAATCTTCCGCCGATTGATTTCTCTTCATAGGCACATTATACTATTTCCCGCGCGAAATGTCAACTTTTGGAAAAATTTAGGCGTTTCCCCGCCCGAGACGCGCAATTTTTAACTGTTTTTTGACGTCAACGCGCTCAAAATCAAATTCAATCTTCGCCGCCCGAGAGCAATCTCTCCCTCTCGGCAACGGCGAGGGCGGTCGTCATCTCGTCGATGTCCCCCGCCATGAAGCCCTCTATATTGAACAGCGACAAGCCTATCCTGTGGTCGGTCACCCTACCTTGCGGGAAATTGTAGGTGCGTATGCGCTCCGATCTGTCGCCCCTGCCCACGAGCGACTTGCGGCGCATGTCCTGCTCGCTCGTCTTTATCCCGCTGTAATAATCGTACAGGCGGGAACGCAGCACCTTGAACGCCTTGTCCTTGTTTTTCAGCTGGCTGCGCTCGTCCTGACAGGTGACGACTATCCCCGTCGGAATGTGCGTTATCCTTATCGCCGTCTCGGTCTTGTTGACCTTCTGCCCGCCCGCGCCCGAAGAGCGGTAGACGTCCACCCGTATATCCTCGTCGCGTATCTCGACGTCCACGTCCTCGGCTTCGGGAAGGACGGCGACCGTCGCCGTGGAAGTGTGCACCCGCCCTTGCGATTCGGTCTCGGGCACGCGCTGTACGCGGTGTACGCCGCTCTCGAATTTGAGCTGTTTGTACGCGTCTTTTCCCGTCACGTTGAACACTATCTCCTTTATCCCGCCGAGCTCGGTGTCGTTTTCGTCGACGACCTCCACCCTTAGCCTGTGCTTTTCGCAATAGCCCAGATACATTCGGTAGAGTTCCGCGGCGAAGAGCGCCGCTTCCTCGCCGCCCGCGCCGCCGCGTATCTCCATTATGCAGTTCCTGTCGTCGTTCTTGTCCTTGGGCAGTAAAAGCGCCTTAATCTCTTCGGCTATCTCCGCCATCTTCTTCTTGCAGGAATACACCTCTTCGCCGAAAAGTTCCCGCATCTGCGCGTCGCCCTCGCTCTTCAAGGCTTCCTGCGCCTGCTGCATATCCCGCTCGCATTTGAGGTATTGCTCGTACGCCGCCGCGGCGGGGGCGAGTTCGGACTGCTCCTTGGCGATTTGCGTCCACTCCGCGCCGCCCGCGGGCAAAGACCCGTCGGACAGCTTCTCCGTGAGCGTTATATATCTTGAATAAATTTCCTCTATTTTACCGTTCATATCCACCGACCATGCAAAGATTCGCGCTTGTTTTTAAGGACAACTCCGCGGCTATATCCGCAGTTTTTGCCGCGAATTCGGTTGACGTCACCGCGGCTCTATCAATAAATTAGGCAAATTCTTTACAATTTAAAATATTTCCGCGCGAAAGGCAGCCCTGCCGCGCGGAAAAAGCACATGCGTTAAAACGCTATCTTCAAAAATCTGTCTACGCCCCTCATGTCCTTGCAGACCATGGCGTAATCGCGCTTTTCAAACAGTTTGAGCACGGCTTCCGCCTGCCCTTCGCCCACTTCGAGCACGAGCATGCCGTCCCGCGCGAGATAGCGGGAAACTTCTTTTGCGAGCCGCCTGTAAAACTCCAAGCCGTCGTCGCCGCCGTCGAGGGCTATGCGCGGCTCGAAATTCTTCACCTCGCTCTGCAACGAGGCAATCTCCGAAGTCTTTATATAGGGGGGATTGCAGACTATTACGTTGAATCTGCCGTGCACCTTGGAGAACAAATCGCTCTGCACGAACGTGACGTCCGCGGAGTTGTAATTCGCGTTCTCCTTTGCGAGCATTATGGCCGCGTCCGAGACGTCAGCCGCCGTCACCTGCACTTTTTTGTCCTTGCAGCGCTTGGCGAGCGCTATCGCAATGCAGCCGCTGCCCGTGCACATGTCGAGCACCTTGTCTCCCTCTTCCAAAATTTTCACGACAAGGTCGGTCAATTCCTCCGTCTCGGGGCGGGGAATGAGCGCCCTCTCGTCCACCTTTATCTTGCAGCCGTAGAAGTCCACGTCGCCTATTATATACCAAAGGGGTCTGCCCGTGAGCCGCTTTTCAACGAGCTCGCCTATCGCGCGCGTTTCGTCGGGTCTCAGTATGCGCGTCTTGTCCAAATCGCTCCTGTTTATGCCGAGGGTGAGCGCATATATCCACTCCGCGTCGCTCTCGTCGATGTCCTTTTCGGCAAACTGCTTTTTCGTCTCCGCGAGCATATTTTTGAGCGTGCCGCCCGTGTTGAACTTGACTTCGGGCAGGGCGGGGTCGGCGTCCATCTCCATGGCGGCGTTGAACGCGGCTATCGCCACTTCTATCATTTCCCTGTCGGGTTCGCGCGTGGTGAACACCTTCTGCAACAGCATGCCGGGGGATTTGAATATCTTTGATATCGGTCCGTGGAAATGCGCGAGCAGCTTCAAAATTTCATAGGAAACGCCCGTTATCACGGGTAAAAGCACTATCTCTATGCCTATTTTGGCGAGAACTTGCAAGTAAGACGGCTCTATCGTGTGCACTTTGAGCGCCCAATTCACGACGCCTATTATCACGATATTGATGATGAGCACTATGAACAAAAACGAAGTGCCGCACCTGTCGTGTATGCGGGAACAGCCCTCGACGTTTTCGGGGGTAAGCGGAAGTCCCTTTTCATAACAGTTTATCGTCTTGTGCTCCGCGCCGTGATATCTGTACATTCGCTTTATGTCTTTAAGCAGCAGGATAAGCCCGAGGTAGGCGAGGAATATAAACAGCTTTATCACGCCCAAAATCAGATATTCCCACACCGTGCCGTCGAGCGAGGGAAACCAACCTTTGAGCAGCCCCACCAAAAAATTGGGCAGCCACACGAACAGCGCAATTGCGAGGACTACCCCGAGGACCGCCGCGAACACCGTCAGAATATGGATAAAAGAGGCGTTGAACTTTTCGGCAAACCACTTTTCCACCCTGCCGGGCTCTTCCTCGTCGCTCGCGAAGACTTCCGAACTGCGCATGAGCGCTTTGAGCCCCCGCCCGAGGGATTTGACCATGTTCACTATCCCGCGCACGAAAGGTATGCGCGAAAAGATCGACGCTTTTTTGATGCGCGTCCTTTCCACGCTTATTCCGCCGTACGGATCGCGCACGGCGACGCAATATGAAGTTTTGCCCATCATCATCACGCCTTCCATCACCGCCTGTCCGCCGACGGAAGAGCATATGGGCTTTTTTCTCTTTTCCGACATAGTTTTCGCTTCCGCAATCAAAAAGCGACCTCAAAATAAAATTTGCAGCCGCTTTCCATCATTTCAGATATTGTATCTTTTCTTGAACTTATCAACACGGCCGCCCGTATCGACAAGTTTCTGCTTGCCGGTAAAGAAAGGATGGCATTTGTTGCATATGTCCACTTTGAGCGTATCGACCTTCTTGGTTGTACCCGTCTTGAAAGTCGCGCCGCAAGCACATACTACCGTAACTTCGTGATATTCGGGATGTATTTCGGGCTTCATTCTTTCACCTCGCTAATATTTTCATTGATAAATGCTAAACTATTATATAGAATAAGTCGCGCAAAGTCAATCGTTTTTCCCGCTCAATTACAAATTTTTGACTATTTAAGGGCAAGCCGCGGGCGCAATTTAAGGTTTTATCGGCAAAAAGATTGATTTATTCGCCCGCCCGTCGTATAATATGGGCGTATGGATAATTGGGTATTGTTGGGTAAAGGTAACCTCGAAAGACAACCGCAGCAGGAAACGGAAATAGGTCCTAACCAGGTAAAGGTCAGGGTCAGCCACGTCCTGCTTTCAAACTACGACGCGTTCTGCTACACGGGCGCGAAGAGCGTGAACTACCCCAAGACGATAGGCAGGTTCGCGATAGGCATAATTACGGAAACGGGCGAGGCGTGCTACGGGCTCGAAAAGGGCGCACGCGTATATCTGAACGCCGTGCACTCCTGCGGGAAATGCTTCGCCTGCAAGTCGGGCAACCGCTACGAATGTGAAAGGGTGGAACTCGCGGGGGACGACTTCGACGGCTTTATGCGCGATTTCGTCGTGTGCGACTACTCCAACGTCTCCGTTATACCCGACGCGGTAGACGACATGCACGCGCTCTGCATAGAACACGTCGCTTTGGCGGAAAATATTTTCGACAACCTCAATCTCTCCGCGGGCAAGCGCGTTGGGATAATCGGCGGCGGATTTTTGGGAACTATCCTGGCGCAGGTCGCAATGTATCACAAACTCGTGCCGATAGTTATCGACAACTACCCGCAGAACATAGAAAGGCTCAACCGCAGCGGCGTGTTTTACGCGTTCCCCGCGGACGACTCCCTCCCCACCAACATAAACAACGCTACGAGCGGCGAGAGCTGCGACGCGGCAATCTACACCACCTGCTGCAAGCTGCCCTCCTCCGTCCCCGCGACGGTCGTAGCAAGGCGGAAAGACGTCGTATTCGGCGGGTTCAACAAGATGGGAATAAACCTCGACATGTCTTTCCTGTTTGAAAAGAGCCTGAAAGTCTACGCCGTCACCGACGGGTTCGGCTATATTGAGACGGCGATAAACATGCTCGTGCACGAGGCAATCGACCTTGCCGACTTCGAAAAGAATGTTCTGACGGAATTCGACTTGCCCGCTCTGCTCACGGCGCGCGCGGAAGCCGCCGCCCATGCGAGCGAGATGACCGTCTTGAAACTCATTCTCTGACATATCCCCTTTAACGCGGCTTTTTCCCGCGCAAGTATGGCGAAGTCATAAAATACCGCCGGATACTACGGCTTTTAATGCGCTTTAACGCGGCTTTTCGGGCGGGCGCGGATACATATTATCCGGAGCGAAGTCTGCCGTGCGCGTTGTAAAATTTTTGTTTTCACGTCTGTTTTTCTGCATACTCGTTATTGCCGTGATCTTTGCGGCAATAATTTTTTTATGCCTTTGTCTGCACTCGCTGCTGCCCGCGGCGCTCGGCGGGGCGATAGGGTACGCTTTTTCGTTCGGGTGCGCGCTGTTTTTGCTCTGCCGCGACGGGCGGGGCGACTACAAATGCGCGTGGCTTGCGCTCATTGCGGCGTTGCCCGTGCTGGGGGCGGCGCTGTACGCGTTTTCCTGCACGGGGATAGAGAGGCGGCGCGACAACCCCCTTCCTCCTCCCCTGTCGTCGTATGAAGAGTGCGAATATTTCAAGGACGGGGAGAGATATCTCGCCCGACTCGAAGAGTGCGTCGCCGCCGCGAAATACAGGGTCTACCTCGAATACTATATAATTTCCAAGGGGAAAATCTGGAACGGGCTGTGCAAGCGGCTGGAAAGCGCGCTCGCGCGCGGGGTGGACGTCATGATAATCTGCGACGGGCTGGGAAGCGCGGGGAGAACGCCCAAAAAGGACTTTTCACGGCTGAAAAAGGCGGGCGCGAGAATAAAGATATTCAACAAACTTCTGCCCTTCCCCGTGAGCAGGCTGAACTGCCGCAACCACAGAAAAATCGCCGCAATCGACGGGCAAACGGTGTTTTTGGGCGGGGTAAACATCGCCGACGAATACGCCAACATAAACTCCCCCTACGGCTATTGGAAGGACGGCGGGGTCATGCTGCGCGGCGACGTCGCGCTCGACTACGAAAGGATATTTTTGAAAGACTTCTACGCGGACAACCGCTATCTGCCCGAAAAAATTCAGGGCGGGAAAGGCGAAAAGAACGACAACGACGAAAGCGGACAAGGCGGAATCGGCGGCAACGGCGGAAAGAGTTGCGGCAGGCGGCGGGAGATAAGGATAGTTGCGGACGAGCCCGCCAACGCAAACGGCTGTTGCGAAGAGCTCATCGCCGCCAAGATCTATTCCGCCGAGAGGCGGGTGTGCGTGTTCACGCCCTATCTGTGCGTGGGCGAAAAGCTGAAAGACGCGCTTATATACGCCGCGGGAAGGGGCGTGCGGGTGGTTTTCATCCTTCCCCACATTCCCGACAAGCGAATCACGTTTGAAATTTCGCTGACGTACGCACAAGAGCTGCGCGCATACGGGATAGAGGTGTATCGCTTCAAGCCGGGGTTTCTGCACGCGAAGTGCGTGCTGTGCGACGACGAGGCGCTGCTCGGCAGTTACAATTTCGACTTCCGCTCCATGCGGCTCAACTATGAATGTGGGATATGGGCGGGCGGCGAGCTCGCCGAGAGTGCGTACGCCGATTTCAAGGAGTGCCTCGTCATATGCGAAAAAATCGGGGATATGCGGACAGGCGCGCCGCGCAGGCTTGCCCGCGCGGCGCTGAAAATATTTTCACCGCTCTTTTGAGGTCGGTTGACGGGGGCGCGCCGATATGATATAATTTACGCGTGCTGAAACTTATTGCGAGCGATTTGGACGGGACGCTGCTCCCTCCCACAAAGATAATGCCGGAAGAGACATTCCCGCTGATAAAGAAATTCACGGCGGCGGGCGGGGTCTTCGCTCCCGCGAGCGGGCGGCAGCTGCCTAACCTCAAAAAGCTGTTCGCGCCCGTGCTGGACGACGTCGCCATAATCGCCGAAAACGGCGGGCTTGTGTATTACAAGGGCGACGTCATCTTTTCCGACCCCACGCCCGAGGCGGATATTGTGCGCGCTTTGGAAATTATCCGCGGCGTGGACAGGCTGTACCCCGTGCTCTCCTGCGCGGACTGCGCGTACTACGAGGACGACTGCCCGAGGTTTATCCGGACGCTCAACCGCTCCTATTCGGCGACGGAAAAGGTGGAAAGCCTGCGCACGGCGGCGATGAATAACACCGCGCTGAAAATCTCCGTCTGGGACAGCCTTCCCGCTGCGGAACACGGCGGGGTAATTCTGCCGCCCCTCATCAAAGGGCTGCGCACACTCATTTCGGGCTACGATTGGGTGGACGTCTGCCGAGAGGGCGCAAACAAGGGCAAGGCGCTTTGCGCGCTGATGAACTTTTTGGGCGTGGAAAAGGGTGAGTGCGCCGCGTTCGGCGACCACATGAACGACTACGAAATGCTCGCCGCGGCGGGGCGGGCGTACGTCACCGCCAACGGCTTCCCCGCATTGAAAGAGCGGATTGGCGAGATAATTGCTTCCAACGCCGACTTCGGCGTAATCGAAAAAATGAAGCAGCTTATAGGATAACCACCGCATTTTTTTGCATGGATAAGCGCACACATTATTTATGTTAGATTGAGACGATTATTATTTTTACTGTCATTCTGCCCGTGGACGGAATGACAATGCGGAGTGAACACATTCTTTTTTACTGTCATTCTGCCCGAGCGAGATAGCCCTATCCCCCCTCTCCCTTACTGTCATTCTGAGCGGAGCGTTAGCGAAGTCGAAGAATCCGGTATTTCATTGCACTCAGGAATTTTCTTTGCGGCATACCCCAACCAGACCCATTCGACTGCACTCGCCTTACGGCTCGTTCCGCTCAGGGTGACACCCTTTGTTATTCTGCCCGAGGGCGACACCCCTATCCCCCCTCTCCCTTACTGTCATTCTGAGCAAGCACCGCAGGTGCGCAGTCGAAGAATCCGGTATTATTAAGAGATAAAGCCGTTTCACCGCAACTCCCTACCACCACGAGGGGATTTCTCCACTCAATCGAGCGCTACGCGCTCTCAATCGGTCGAAATGACAACTTTTAAAATACCGCAGCACATTCCCAAATTATTAACGGCGCAAGCAAAACCGCGATTTTGCGCAGCGCTCTCACACGGCGTAAGGGCAACGCCGTGTTCGGTCGCCGTTCGCGCGGAACGATATGCGCTCACTCATCTCGCGCGGCAAAACAGCGCACTGTGCTGTTTTGAGAAGCTCCGCGCTCGTCTCAATTTGTGCATACCTGCACCTCGGCGGTGTGAATTGCCGCCATAATATAATTCGCGCGCCCTTAAATGGCGGCAAGAACGGCAGAGCCGCTCACCCTCACGAAAAATTTGCGGGCGCGCAACCGCGCGCAAATTTTTGTGAACTTATTTATATACGTTTAGCGGCAGCTAAGGAGATATCAATTATGAAACTACTAATAACCTCCGACATTCACGGCTCTTCAAAATGGTGCGAAGAGCTTTTGGAATGTTTTGCAAGAGAAAAGGCGGAAAGGCTTGTCCTTTTGGGCGACATACTCTATCACGGTCCGAGAAACCCGCTGCCCGAGGGCTATGCGCCCGCGAAGGTATACGAAATGTTAAACCCGCTCGCGGACAAAATAATCGCGGTGCGCGGCAACTGCGACAGCGAGGTCGACCAGATGGTGCTTTCATTCAACATCTCGTCCGACTACGCCGCGATAAGCGACGGGCGGGTTGTAATCACCCTCTCGCACGGGCACAGGGCAGTGCCGCCGCTTAAAAAGGGAGACGTCTACATAACGGGTCACACGCACGTGCCTCTGAACGCAGTTGAAGAGGGCGGCTACCTCCACCTCAACCCGGGCTCTGTGGCGCTGCCCAAGGACGAAAAAAACACGCGCGGCTACATTTTGTACGAGGACGGCGTGTTTTTGTTCAAGACGCTCGACGGCAAAATTTACGACAGCGCGGAAATCTGAGACGTCAACGAGATATAAGCGCATGAAAAAAGAGGAGCGGCGATTGTCCGTTCCTCTTCTTTGTTTTTCTTTCTTTACGCCAGAATGAGATGTCCCTTAACGATAAGATAAACGAGGTCGATAATGCAGAGTATCCAGCCCCACCCGAATACGAGGAAGAGGACGAATACCACAATGCTGACGACGTCTTTCTTGTTAAGCGCAACGCTCAGCCTTACGAGCAATTCCACTATCCAGCCCACGAAAGGAAGAATGAGCAGAATAACCTTGATGAGCGTGTCCTGGCTGTTAAACCACTTATCAAACGACATAGATATTCTCCTTTAATTGATGACCGATAATAATTTATGACCGTCAATTTATTTTAATTACTTTTTTTGCAAATTCAGCCCGCACAAAGGGCGGGCTGAATTTGTTTGCTTTCGATTTACTCGCCCAACAGTTTGTTGAAGAGCAACGTCCAGATAGCGTCTACCCAGCCGATGAACAGACCGCCGAACGTTACGATGATGGCAAGGACTATGCTGATGAGCCCGCCCTTCTTCAAAACAGCCGACCATCTTACAAGAATCTCGACAAACCAGTTTACAACGGGAATGATGAGCAAGATGACCTGAATGAGCTTATTCTGTTTGTGAAACCAAGCATCCATTTTTCTTATCTCCTTTTAAAATTTTAATCGAATATATTATATCATACTTGCGCGTTATGTCAATCGAAATTACAAATTTTCTTTGTAATAGCGCGAATTTTGCCGAATCGGCTGACTTTTATTGCGCGATTTTCCTTATTCTGTAAAAAAAAACGCCCATTTCATATGCGGAGCGCAAATTTTAAAGGCGGAAAAACATTTCGGCAAAAAAGACATATGGCGAAAACCGCAACGGCGATAAAAATATATGGATAAGCTATAAAATGATAACCGCGCAAAACGGGTATAAAGGATAAAGCGCCGCACATGGTGCGGCGCAAAAATATTTATGCGGCGGACGCATATCGCGTGCGCCCGCCGCGCATTTAACTTTGCCTTAAAAAATCTTAAAAAATCAGACAAGCTCTATAATGGCTTCTTCCGCAGCATCTCCGCGACGTTCGCCCAAAAGATAGATGCGGGTATAGCCGCCGCCCTGACCGCTTTCTTCCTTGCGCTGGGCGTACTTGGGCGCTATCTCGTTGAACAGCTTCTCCATGAGGGGGTGCTGTATATCCTTCGTCCTCGCCTTGTACTCGCTCTTCTTTTCGGTGAAGCCCTTTATCTCCTGCAAGTCGCGCAGTTTTCCCATCAGCGCGCGGCGTACCGCGAGCTTTTTGGGGCTGTCCTTAATGACTTTTTGCGTAACTTCCTTGCCCTTTGCGTCCGTCTTCTTTATCTCGGTTTCCTCGTTGAGGTCGTATACGCTCATGGCTTTGGTTATTATTTTTTCTACGTAGGGTTGAAGCTGCTTCGCCTTTGCCGCGGTGGTCTTTATCTTGCCGTACCACAACAGCTCGGACGCCTGATTCCTCAACAACGCGTTTCTCTGTTCAGATGTTCTTCCTATTTTTCCGGGCATAAAATCAGTCCTCCTTGTTTGCTAACGAAAGTCCGTAGGATTGAAGTTTCAAGATGACTTCATCCAAAGACTTTCTGCCGAGATTTCTCACTTTGAGCATCTCGTCTTCCGTCTTCTTTGTTAAATCTTCCACCGTGTGGATATTCGCGCGTTTCAGGCAGTTGTATGAGCGCACGGAAAGATCCATGTCCTCTATCGCCATGGCGAGTATCTTCTGGTGACGGTCGTCCTCGTTCTTGACGAGTATGTCCATATCCCTTATGGTATCGGAGAGATCCACGAACAGCGAGATATGGTCCTGCATTATCTTTGCCGCCAACGATACGATTTCCTTTGCGGAAAACGCGCCGTTGGTCCATACTTCGAGCATGAGCTTGTCGAAGTCCGTGTTCTGACCTACCCTCGTGTTCTCCACGCTGTAATTGACTTTCTTTACGGGCGTGTAGATAGAATCGATGGGGATATAATCGATAAGCTCCGTGCGCGTATGATCCGCACCCTTATAGCCCCTGCCGCGGCCTATCGTTATTTCCATGTCGATCTTGCCGCCTTCGTCTATCGTGCAGATATGCTGGTCGCCGTTTATGATCTCTATTTCCGCGTCCTGCTCTATATCGCTCGCGGTGACGTCCGCCGGACCTTCCTTGTAAAGGTGAACTACCTTGATGTAGTCCTTGTCCGTAACTTTGGTCTTTATCGCAAGCGACTTCAAATTGAGAATTATCTCGGTGACATCCTCTTTGACGCCCGGTACAGCGGAAAATTCATGCTTGACAGAGCCGTCGAGAAACCTTATACCCTGCGCCGCCGCGCCGGGAAGTGCGGATAAAAGTATTCTTCTCAGACAGTTGCCTATCGTAAGACCGAAGCCCTTTTCGAGAGGTTCAACTACGACCTTTGCGTACGACTGGTCCTCGCTTTCCACTACCTCTATTTTGGGCATATCCATTTCGATCATTTGACTTTCTCCTTATTTTTTATATTACTTGGAGTACAATTCGACAATCTTATGTTCTGCAATCTGACTGTCTACGTCGTCTCTTGCAGGAAGAGCTATAATCTTTCCTTCCAGCTTCTCGGGGTCGAATTCCAGCCACTTGGGCATGTTCGCCGCTTTCGCGCCCTTTACCGCCTCGAAATATTTGTTGGAAGCCTTGCTTTCCTTAACGCTTACCACGTCGCCCGCCTTTACTATGAACGAGGGAACGTTGACCTTCTTGCCGTTTACGAGGAAATGTCCGTGATTTACAAGCTGCCTCGCCTGCGCCCTCGATACCGCTATGCCCATTCTGAATACGACGTTGTCAAGTCTTCTTTCCAAAAGGGAGAGCATGTTTTCACCCGTTATGCCCTTCATGCGGTCGGCCTTTTCGTAATATGCCCTGAACTGACCTTCCTGCACGCCGTAAATGCGCTTAACCTTCTGCTTTTCCCTGAGCTGCTGACCGTATTCGGAAACCTTCTTCCTGCCCGCGCCGTGTACGCCGGGAGCTACCGGGCACTTTTCGAACGGGCACTTGCCGTTATAACATTTATCGCCCTTTAAAAAGAGCTTTGCGCCTTCCCTTCTGCAAAGGCGGCATTTTGCTTCTCTGTATGTTGCCATAGTCTTTCTCTCCTCCGATTATACTCTGCGACGCTTAGGCGGTCTGCATCCGTTGTGGGGTATGGGCGATACGTCCGCTATAAGGGTGATTTCCACTTCGCAGTTCGCTATCGCGCGGATTGCGGATTCCCTTCCTGCCCCGGGACCTTTTACATAGACCTCCACCGTGCGCAGACCGTGCTCTTTTGCCGCCTTGACGGCGGTTTCCGTAGCCATCTGAGCCGCGAAAGGCGTACCCTTCCTCGAACCCTTGAATTTGAGCGCGCCCGCGCTCGACTGCGTGATTGTGTTCCCCTGCAAATCGGTTACGGTAACCAACGTGTTGTTGAAAGAAGACTGTATATGAACCTGACCTTTGTCGATCTTTTTAAGCTCTTTGCGCTTTCTCGACGCGGTCTTGTTTGTAGTTGCTGCCATTGTGCTTCATCCTCCTTTAAGTCTTACTTCGCGCCCTTCTTCTTGGCGACGGTGCGGCGCGGACCTTTCCTCGTCCTCGCGTTTCTCTTGGAAGATTGTCCTCTTACGGGCAAGCCCTTTCTGTGGCGGATACCTCTGTAAGAACCTATTTCCATAAGCCTTTTGATGTTGAGAGAGACTTCCGAGCGGAGTTCGCCCTCAACTCTGTAATTATGATCGATATACTCTCTGAGCCGTGAGACGTCCGTCTCGTCCAGATCCTTGACCCTCGTATCGGGGTTGATTCCGGTAGCCGCAAGAATTTTTTTAGAAGTGGAGAGACCTATACCGAATATATAGGTAAGACCGATTTCTATTCTCTTTTCTCTGGGTAAATCTACACCGGCAATACGTGCCATACGATTTATTTCCTCCGTTTAATTTGCTTTTGGTATTTGTTTTTTTGAAATATGTGAACCCCCGCACCGCGCAAACTTTTAAAATCGGAATGTCGCTCCCGCATGTGTCGGGGTGGTGTTTTTATTGTTTCTTGCGCTTATCTCCCCGCTTTTACGCCCCCTTTTTGCCCTTAAAAGGCGTTTAAAAAGACGCAAAAGCGCGCCGAAAACCGTGCTTTTTTTGACACGGTCGGCACTTTTTCGGAAATACTGCAACGTACATTATATCACAGCTATTTACAAAATTGCAAGAAAATACCGCAAAAATTAAGCTCGGTTTTTAAAAAATAAGCTCTTTTTTCCGCGGATTTTACGCATATACGGCTTTTAAGGTCAACCTTGTCTTTGCTTGTGGCTCTTGTTCTTGGAACAGATGACCATCACCTTGCCGTTTCTCTTTATTATCTTGCACTTGTCGCACATGGGCTTTACAGAAGGCCTTACTTTCATTTCTCTATCTCCTAAATGTTATTCCCCGCTCTTTATGCGGGCGCGTGTGTTTTGCCGTTATTGCGCGGTCTGCGCCGCTTTACTCTGCGGACTGCACTGCTTTACATTGCGGTTTTCGCCGCTTTACTCTGCGGTCTGTACCGCGCGTTTTGCCGCTTTATACTTTGGAACGCCAGGTTATGCGCCCCTTGGTCAGATCGTACGGACTCATTTCGAGCTTTACGCTGTCGCCTTCTATTATCCTGATATAGTTGAGGCGCAGCTTTCCCGAAATATAAGCCGTGATGATATGCCCGTTGGTGAGCTGAACTTTGAAATTTGCGTTGGGCAGGCACTCAATTACCTTGCCCTCGGTTTCGATTACGTCGTCCTTAGACAAAACCTTATTCCTCCGATATATCTTTATCCGCCGCCCGGAATTCCTTTAAATAGCGGGCGATGCGGTTGTCGGTCGCTTTATCCCACGGCCATGTGACGCCGTATTCGGATACGTTCCGCGGGAACAAGCGCAGATGCTTTGAATTTTTGATTTTCGGCGACGCGACCGTCCGCTTTTTTCCGTCGGCAAGCGCAACTTTGCCGCCGCCGAGCACCTCGCTCACGACGTAAAACGCGCCCTTGTCGCGCCCTTGCAGACTTAACGCAACCATGCCCTTTTCGGGTATCTTTACATTCATACACGCCACCGCCTGAAAGTTACAGCGTCAGAATTTCCACGCCGTCCGCGGTTATCAGCACCGTGTTCTCATAGTGGGCTGCGGGCTTGCCGTCGGCGGTCGTCACCGTCCAGCCGTCGTCCTTATCGAAGTTCACCCGCCATGTGCCCATACTTATCATGGGTTCTATGCAGATCGTCATGCCCGCTCTGAGCCGCATGCCCGTGCCCTTTCTGCCGTAGTTGGGGACGGAAGGGTCCTCGTGCATTTCCCTGCCTATGCCGTGACCGGTGAGCGCCCGCACCACGCCGTAGCCGTGCGCTTCCGCGTGGGTCTGCACCGCATAGCCTATGTCGTACAGCGGAGTGTCCTCTTTAAGACCTTCTATCGCCTTGAAGAAACATTCCTCCGTCACCTTGACGAGCCTGCGCTTTTCCTCCGACACGTTGCCGATGAGAAAAGTCCTGCACGCGTCGCCCTGAAAACCGTTCTTTTCCGCGGTTATGTCCACGCTCACTATGTCGCCGTCCTCTATCACCCTGTCTCCCGGGATTCCGTGGACGACCACTTCGTTTACCGACACGCACGAGCTTGCGGGGTAGCCGCAATAGCCCAATTCCGACGGAACGGCCCCGCAGGAAGTTATATATTTGTAGACGAGGTCGTCCACTTCCTTTGTGGTCATGCCCGCGCAGATATGTTTGCCGACGTATTCGAGCGTCTCTTTGACTATCCTGCAAGGTTCGCGCATCAGCGCGATTTCCTCCGCAGTCTTTATTCTAACCATATACGATTCAATATTCTTTCAGCTTCTCCGCGATTACCGCAAACACTTCCTTGGGCGAGCCTTTGCCGCTCTTTACGGTGAAGAGTTTGCCCTGTTTTTTGTAGTAATCGGCGACGGGAGCCGTCTCCTTGAAATAAGTGTCCAGCCGCTTCTGCACCGTCTCGGGGTTGTCGTCGTCCCTGCGATAGAGCGTGCCGCCGCACTTTTTGCACTTCGTCTCTCCGTTCAGCGTGGAAACGTGATAGCTTTCGCCGCACGCGCACACCCTTCTGCCGCATATCCTGTCCATGAGCAGGTCGATGTCCACGTCTATATTCACGCACACGTCGATTTTCGCAAACTTATCGAGCTGTTCCGCCTGAAAGATATTGCGCGGGAAGCCGTCGAGCATAAAGCCGCCCTTGACGTCCTCCTCGCCCAATCTGTTTTCCACTATCTTGCAGGTAACCTCGTCGGGAACGAGCTTGCCCGCGTCGATGTAACCTTTGGCTATCTTGCCGATAGGCGTGCCGCCCTTGATATTCGCGCGGAAGATGTCGCCCGTCGATATGTGCACGAGGGAAAATTTTTCCTCTATCATGCTCGCCTGAGTGCCTTTGCCTGCGCCCGGCGCGCCCAACAATACAATGTTCATTTACCTTTCCCCGCGATATTATTTCAGGAAGCCCTTGTAGTTTTTCATCATGAGCTGTGACTGCAACTGCTTGTCGAGTTCGAGCGCGACGGATACGACGATGAGTATTCCCGTCGTGGAGAACACCGAGATGAGGTCGGTGGACATGCCGCAAGCGGTGAGTATTACCGCGAGTATGGAAGGTATCAACGCCACTATCGTCAGATATATCGCGCCGAAGAGCGTTATCCTGTTGTTTATCTTTTTGAGGTAATCCGCGGTGGGCTTGCCGGGGCGTATGCCCTGTATGAAGCCGCCGTTCTGCTGAATAGTCTTGGAGACGTCGTCCGGGTTGAACTGCATCATCGCGTAGAAGAACGAGAACCCGAATATGAGCACGCACAGCGCTACCATATATATCAGCTGACCGTACCAATAGGGCGAGTTGCCCGAGAACCATTGGGTAAGTCCCGTCTCCGCGGGCGTGCCGGGAGCTGCGAAACTTATTATCATGGCGGGCGCGCTTATTATGGTGAACGCGAATATCAGCGGCATTACGCCCGAGCCCGATATGCGCATGGGTATCACCGACGACTGTCCGCCGTACATTCTCCTGCCCTTGACCTGTTTTGCGTACTGTACGGGTATCCGCCTTTCGGACAGATCGACCGCGCAGATCGCGGCGAATTCAAACACCGTAAGTATTATGAAGCCCGCGACTTCCCACAGCACTTCGGGAGTACCCGTGAACGCCTGCGTGAACTTTGCCACAAGCTGATTGCCCGCCGTGGAAAGTATGCCGATGAAGATTATAAGCGATATGCCGTTGCTTATGCCGTATTCCGTTATCCTTTCGCCTATCCACATTACGAGCATCGCGCCCGCGGTGTATACTACCGCGAGGAATATGCCCGCCAGCCACTTCGCGCCCGTCTCGCCTATCGGGGTGAGCGAGCCGAAGAAGTTAAGCATTACGCCTTCACCGTGTATCATGCCGAAATTGATTACTATTCCCACGGACTGACCTACCGCGAGCAATATGGTGAGATAACGGGTGAGCTGGGCTATCTTCTTCCTGCCTTCTTCGCCCTGTTTGGAGAGCCTTTCGAGGGCGGGAATTCCCACGCTTAACAGCTGTATGATAATGGAGGCGTTGATGTAGGGGCTGATGCCGAGCGCAAACAGCGTTGCGTTTTGCAGCGAACCGCCCGAAATTGCCGACATGATTTCAAGAAACGATACGTTTTCTATCGCTTCGCTGAATACCTGAACGTTTATGCCGGGTACGGGTATATAGCAGCCCAGACGGAATATGAGCAGAAGCAGGAGGGTTATCCATATCTTCTTGCGGATTTCCTTATTCTTAAAACAATTTTTTATTGTTTCAAACATGTTAAACCTCTCTTCAAAACGGGTTTTACGCCGTTTCCGTTAAAACCTGCCCCGCGCGGAGAGAAAACGCCGCGCGGGCGGCAATCAGACGGTTTCCGCCTTGCCGCCGGCTTTTTCTATCGCCTCTTTCGCGCTTTCGGAGAACTTTGCCGCCTTTACGGTGAGGGCTACGTTGATTTCGCCCTTGCCCAACACTTTAAGCCCGCCGTTGTTCTTGACGTTCTTCGTGAGGCTGTTGGCTACGACGTAATCGTAGTCCACCACCGTGCCCGCGGGCACGCTTCCAAGCTGCGAAAGGTTGACGATGAGATAGGACGTCGCCCACTTGTTGTGGAAACCCCTCTTGGGGATTCTCCTGTGAAGGGGCATCTGACCGCCTTCGAAACCGGGACGTACGCCGCCGCCCGAACGCGCCCACTGACCTTTATGTCCCTTGCCGCTCGTCTTGCCTTTTCCGGAACCTATTCCTCTGCCTAATCTCTTGGGAGAAGCGGTTGCGCCCTCTGCGGGCTGTAATGTATCTATTCTCATTTTTCTTCTCCTTAAACTTCTTCGACCTTCAAAAGGTATTTGACCTTTTCGATCTGTCCCAGATTTGCGGGAGTGCTCTCCAAAGTCTTGGTCGAACGGATTTTTTTAAGTCCCAACGCCTTTACGGTAGCTTTTACCGTAGCGGGCTCGTTGGATGCGCTTTTAACTAACGTAACTTTTACCATAACGCCCTCCCGATTAACCTAAAATTTCTTCTACGGACTTGCCCCTCGCCGCAGCGACTTCTTCGGGGGATTTGAGCGAAACGAGACCCGCTATCGCCGCTTTTACGCAGTTGATGGGGTTGTTCGTCCCGTGCGACTTGGTGCGGATATCCTTTACGCCCGCCGCTTCCATGACGGCACGTACGGGACCGCCCGCTATGACGCCCGTACCTTCCGATGCGGGCATCATCAGAACCGTGCCTCTTCCGTATACGCCGATCACGCCGTGGGGAATGGTCGTTCCTTGCAGGTTGACCTTGGTAAGATTCTTCTTGGCTTGCTGCGTCGCCTTTTCTATGGCTTCGGGGACTTCCTTGGACTTCCCCATTCCGTACGCCACAGAGCCCGCGCCGTCGCCGACCACTACCAAAGCCGCAAAGCGCATGTTTCTGCCGCCCTTTACGGTCTTGCTTACCCTGTTTACCTGTATCAGCTTTTTGATGAAGCCGTCGTCCTCTTCCCTTCTCTTAGGTCTGTCGTTTCTTCTTGCGGATTTTTCTTTCTTCTCTTCCATGACCTTACTCCTTAGAAATTAAGTCCGGCTTCTCTCGCGCCGTCTGCCACAGCCTGCACTCTTCCCGTGTAAAGGTAGCCGCCCCTGTCGAACACGACTTCCTTTACGCCCTTTTCGAGCGCGCGCGCCGCCAAGGTCTTGCCTACGACCTTTGCCGCGTCCGTCTTGGTCATTTCGCCTATCTGCGCCTTTACTTCCTTTTCCATGGTGGAAGCCGAGCAGAGCGTCACGCCCTTTTCATCGTCTATGATCTGCGCATAGATATGGTTGAGGCTGCGATAAACGCTCAGTCTGGGCGTCCGGGCAGTTCCCTTGATCTTTTTCTTCACCCTCGTGTGACGGCGAAGTCTTTCCTGATTCTTATCGATCTTCTTTATCATAATAAACTCCTTAAATCAGAGCAATCAACCGCATTTTTCGCGGTTTATCCTTCGGAAAAGCAGACCCGCTTGCACCTCTTCGGGTGCGGAGTGCGCGGGCGTGCGGCGCGGCGAAATGCCGCAATCCGAAATTACTTCTTGCCCTTACCTCCCGTCTTGCCTTCCTTGCGCTCTATAACTTCGTCGCTGTACGCGATTCCGTAGCCGTGATAAGGCTCGGGCTCTCTTATCGTCCTGATGTTTGCCGCCGTCTGTCCGACGAGCGTCTTATCGATTCCCGATACGGTTATCTCGTTGGGGTTGGGGCATGCCAATGTGACGCCCGCGGGCTCTTCCACTTCGATGGGGTGTGAAAAACCTACGTTGAGCACGAGCTTTTTGCCCTGCTTCGCCACCTTCCAGCCTACGCCGTTTACTTTGAGCGTCTTGCAATATCCTTCCGAAACGCCTACCACCATGTTGTGGAGAAGCGCGCGGTAAAGTCCGTGCTTTGCGTCGAGCTCGGGGCTGTCGACAGCCTTTTCGACGAGCGCGTGCGCGCCTTCTACCTTTATGATTATATCGCCTTCGATCTTCTGCGTGAGCGTGCCCTTAGCGCCCTTGACGGTTACGACGCCGTTCGCAAAATTCACGGTCACTCCCGCGGGAATGACTACGGGCATTTTACCTATTCTCGACATTCTTCAAGCCTCCTTACCAGATATAGCAGAGCACTTCGCCGCCTACGTTTGCGACCTTTGCCTGCTTATCCGTCATTACGCCCTTGTTGGTCGAAATTATGGCGATACCCAGCCCGTCCATAACCTTGGGCATATCCTCTACGCTCGCGTATACGCGCAGACCGGGGCGCGATACCCTTTTGAGCGAATTGATAACCGATTTGTTCTTGCCTGCGTATTTGAGCGTTATCACCAGCTTGCCGGCATATCCGTCGTCTTCAAGCCTTACGTCAGATACGTAACCTTCCTGTAACATAATGTCGGCGATAGCCTTCTTCATGTTGGAGGAAGGAATTTCAACAGTTTCTTTATTTACCGCGATGGCGTTGCGCACACGCGTGAGCATATCTGCTATGGGATCTGTCATATCTAACCTCCTTTATTACCAGCTCGACTTCTTGACGCCGGGGATTTCACCCTTGTAAGCAAGGTTTCTGAAACATATACGGCATACTCCGTACTTGCGGAGAACCGCATGGGGTCTGCCGCAGATAGAGCATCTCGTATACGCTCTGGTAGAATATTTAGCAGGTCTTTGCTGCTTGTTTATCATTGACTTCTTTGCCATATTTGTTCTCCTTACTTCTTGAAGGGCATACCCATCGCCCTTAAAAGCTCTCTCGCTTCTTCGTCCGTTTTAGCCGTCGTTACAAAGCATATATCCATGCCGCGGATCTTTTCGACCTGGTCGTACTGAATCTCGGGGAAGATAAGCTGTTCCTTGACGCCCATGTTGTAGTTGCCCTTGCCGTCGAAGCTGTCTGCGGAAAGTCCGCGGAAGTCGCGCACGCGGGGAAGCGCGATAGACACGAATTTATCGTAGAAATCATACATTCTGTTGCCGCGGAGGGTAACCTTGATGCCTACGTTCATGCCCTCCCTCACCTTGAAGTTCGCGACCGATTTGCGCGCCTTGGTGAGTATGGGCTGCTGTCCCGTTATCTGCTTGATTTCATTTACCGCCATCTGAATGGACTTTGCGTTGTCCTTGATATCGCCCAGCCCCGAGCTGATTATTATCTTTACGAGTTTGGGGACTTCCATGGGGTTCTTGTAGCCGAATTTCTTCGTGAGATAGGGTACGATCTCTTCGGCGTACTGCTGTGCGACTCTGCTGCCGTATTTCTTTTCTGCCATTTTCCGTATCCTCCTTATTCGGCCTTATCCTCTGCGGGCTGCTCTGCGCTCTCGCTCTTTGCGGCGCGCTTTCTGACGCGCTTTTTGGGAGCTTCCTTGACCTGCGCAGCCTTCTTGCCCCTGCCGCCGTAAGCCTTGTCGAGGCTCGCGCCGCACTTGGGGCATACCCTGATCTTCTTGCCGTCCACGAAAGCGTGCTTTACTCTTACGGGCTTGCCGCAAGCGTCGCATACGACCATTACGTTGGAAGCGTCTATCGCGCCTTCCTGCTTGACTATCTGCGAAACTTCGTTGGCTTTCCTCGCCTTCTTGGACTTGCTCTGTATGTTGAGCCCTTCTACTTTCACCGTGTTGTTCTTGGGAGAAGTGGCTATTACCTTGCCCTGCCTGCCCGCATCCTTACCGGTGATAACCAATACGTTATCATTCAATTTTACGTTCATTGCATTTCTCCTATTAAAGAACTTCGGGCGCGAGGGAGATTATCTTCATGTAGTTTTTCTCTCTCAGTTCCCTTGCTATCGGTCCGAAAATACGCGTGCCGCGCGGCTCCTGATTCTGCCCTATTATCACCGCCGCGTTGTCGTCAAATCTGATATAAGTGCCGTCGCTGCGCCTTACGCCCTGCTTGCTCCTCGCGATGACCGCCTTTACGACGTCGCCTTTCTTTACTGCGCCGCCGGGAGTCGCGGTCTTGACCGAGCAGACGATGACGTCGCCGATGTTGCCCGTCTTTCTGAATGAGCCGCCCAGCACCTTTATGCACATAAGCTCCTTAGCGCCGCTGTTGTCGGCCGCTTTGAGCCTCGTCTGAGGTTGTATCATATAAATTCTCCTTATTTATGTCTAACTTACAACTCTTACTTTGCCCGCCCTTTAAGGGCGCGTTTTGCCGTTCAGAGGGTGAGGCGGAAATTTCCGAAAAAACTTTTCGCGATTTCCCTATACTTTCAAAGTTACCTCACCGTGCCGCCCTATCGCCCCGCCGAAGCGCATACGCGCCGCGGCAGCGGCGGAAAATTACTTCGCCTTTTCGATAATTTCGGCTACGCGCCAATTCTTATCCTTGGAAAATTTCCTCGTCTCGACGATTCTTACGGTGTCGCCCACGCCGCACTCGTTGTTTTCGTCGTGCGCCTTGAACTTCGTCGTCTTGGTTATCGTCTTCTTATAGAGGGGGTGCTTGCTCTTTTCGGTGATGGCTACGACGACCGTCTTATCCATTTTATCGGAAACGACAAGTCCTACCCTTTCCTTTCTTAAAGATGTCCTTTCTTCCATTGCCTTTCTCCTTAACCTTTGATCTGCCTTGCGCGGATCACGGTGTTCACCCTTGCTATATCCTTTTTTACAAGGTTGATCTGCAAAGGATTTTCAAGCTGACCGCTCGCATGGCGGAAACGAAGATTGAAAAGCTCCGTTTTAAGTTCCGACAGCTTAGCGCTAAGTTCTGCGTCGCTCAAATTTATTATATCCTTAGCCTTCATTAGCTTCACCGCCTTCTAAATCTTCTTTCTTGACGAACTTGCATTTAACGGGGAGCTTGTGCGAAGCAAGGCGCATTGCCTCCCTTGCGACGTCCTCCGATACGCCCGCCATTTCGAACATTACTCTGTCGGGCTTAACGATAGCCACCCAATATTCAACCGAGCCTTTGCCCGAGCCCATACGGGATTCCGCGGGGTGTTTGGTTATGGGCTTGTGGGGGAATATGTCTATCCACACCTGCCCGCCGCGCTTGATGAATCTCGTCATCGCGATACGCGCCGCTTCTATCTGGTTGGAAGTTATCCTTCCGCCCTCTTCCGCTACAAGCCCGTATTCGCCGTAAGCTACTTTATTGCCCTTGTGCGCTCTGCCGCGTATCTTGCCGCGGTGCTGCATTCTTCTTTTAACTCTCTTGGGAATTAACATTACTCTTCACCTCCGTCTGAGATTATGAGCTTTTTCTGTCCCGAAAGCACTTCGCCCTTGTATATCCAGCACTTTACGCCGAGCACGCCGAACGTGGTATGCGCTTCCGCAAAACCGTAATCGATGTTCGCCCTGAGCGTTTGAAGGGGAATAGAACCTTCGTGATAACTTTCGCTTCCCGCGATTTCCCTGCCGTCGAGGCGTCCGCTGACCGTGATCTTCACGCCCTTTACGCCCGACTTGGACACTTTGGAAAGCTGCTGTTTGATAGCTCTTCTGTAAGAAACGCGCTTTTCGAGCTGGGAAGCTACCGCCTCCGCGACGAGCTGTGCGTCCTGGTCTATCTTTTCAACTTTGTTTACGTTGATGATTATTATCTTGCCGCTCGTGAGCTTTGCGAGGTCTTTCTTGATGACGTCTATCTCCGCGCCCGCCTTGCCGATCAGCACGCCGGGACGGCCCGTATAGATGGTGACCTCCACTTTATTGGCCGCTCTTACGATGCAGATTTTGGAAATTGCCGCGTCGAAGTACTTTTTCTTGATAAAAGTACGGATGACGTTATCTTCCTTCAAATGTTTACCGAAGTCTTTTTTATCGGCATACCACTGGGTGTCCCAGCTCTTTATGACGCCGACTCTCAAACCGTGAGGATTAACTTTTTGTCCCATACTTTTTCTCCTTATATCTTCTTCGCGTCGAGTATGACGGTGATATGGCTCGTTCTCTTCAAAATCGCATGTCCGCGTCCCTTGGATACGGGCTGCATCCTTTTGAGGTGAGGTCCGCCGTTCGCGAACGCTTCCGCTACTATCAGATCCCCCCTGTCCATTCCGTCGTTATGCTCTGCATTTGCCGCCGCGGACAGGAGCACCTTCTTCACTTCCTCGCTGCCGCCTTTGTTGCAGTAGGTGAGTATGGAAGCCGCTTCTTCAACGCTCTTCCCTCTTATCAGGGCGAGAACCGTTCTCACCTTGTAGGGGGAAATCCTGACGTATTTAGCCGTTGCGTAAGGACGCTTATCCTCGGTTGCGGCAATCTTTTCAGCTTTGATCTTCATGTTCTTTGCCATAACTTTCTGTCTCCTTACTTCTTGCCCGCCGTCGTCGTCTTGGCAGCATGCCCTCTGAACGTCCTCGTGGGGGCGAACTCACCGAGCTTGCAGCCTACCATGTCCTCGGTTATATATACGGGCACGTGCTTCCTGCCGTCGTATACCGCTATGGTATGTCCTACCATCTGGGGGAACACTGTCGTTGCGCGCGACCAGGTCTTGATGACCTTCTTGTCGCCCGACGCGTTCATTGCTTCTATTCTCGACATCAGCCTTTCTTCATAGTAAGGGCCTTTCTTAACGCTTCTTGACATTTATCGTTCCTCCTTTAATTGATTCTCTTCAAGATATACTTGGAAGTGGTTTTCTTCTTCTTTCTCGTCTTATATCCCAACGCGGGCTTGCCCCAAGGGGTCATAGGACCTGCGTGACCTACCGGGCTCTTGCCTTCGCCGCCGCCGTGAGGGTGGTCGTTGGGGTTCATGACCGAACCTCTTACCGTGGGACGCGTGCCGAGATATCTCGTCTTGCCCGCCTTGCCGAGGTGCACTATCTCGTATTCGAGGTTTCCCACCTGTCCGATGGTCGCCCTGCACTTTACGGATACCAGCCTCATTTCGCCCGAGGGCATCTTCAGCGTCGCGTAAGCGCCTTCCTTCGCCATTATCTGCGCGGAAATGCCCGCCGCCCTCGCTATCTGCGCGCCGCGGCCGGGTTGAAGCTCTATCGCGTGAATTACAGTACCTACGGGGATATTTTCAAGGGGAAGCGCGTTGCCCGCCTTGATATCCGCGTCCTTGCCCGAGACGACTTTGTCGCCTACGTTGAGCCCGAGGGGCGCGAGGATATACCTCTTCTCGCCGTCCGCATAGTGCAAAAGCGCGATGTTCGCGGAACGGTTGGGGTCGTACTGAATGGAAGCGACCTTTGCGGGTACGCCGTCCTTATTCCTCTTGAAATCTATTATTCTGTACTTCGTCTTGTTGCCGCCGCCGATGTGACGAACGGTTATCTTGCCTGCGTTGTTCCTGCCGCCCGTCTTTCTCTTGTCCTTTAAAAGACTTCTTTCGGGCTTGTCGCCGCTGAGCTGTTCGTTTGCCAGCACCGTCATGAAACGACGGGAAGGCGAAGTCGGTTTATATCTCTTAATTGCCATGGTTATTTCTCCTTATCAGGACAGCGAATCAAAGAACTCTATCGTCTTTGAATCTTCTTTGAGCTGGACGATTGCCTTTTTGTAATCGGGAGTGTAACCCTCGCTCCTGCCCATTCTTTTGAGCTTGCCCTTGCAGTTTACAGTGTTTACGCTCTTCACGTCAACGCCGAAAAGCTGCTCTATTGCGAGCTTTATCTGTGTCTTGTTCGCCGACTTTGCAACGATGAACGTGTACTTCTTGTCGGCTATTCCGTCGTATCCCTTTTCGGTGAGAAGGGGCTTGATGATTATGTCCTGCGCTAACATTATGCTCCGTAAACCTCCTCGATCTTCTTTACGGCAGCCTTGGTGAGAACGACCTTGGCGTTGGCTACCACCTCGTATACGGAAATCTGCTCTACGGGCAAAGTGGAGAGCTGCTCGATATTCCTCGCCGCAAGTATCACTTTCTCGTCCGCGTTATCCATATATATAATAGCCGTCTTGTCGAGCTTCAAAGCCTGCCTGAACGCCGCCATCTCCTTGGTCTTGCCTTCCTTTACGGAGAGCTGGTCGACGACTACCACTTCGCCGTCCGCAACTTTCTTGGAAAGCGCGCTCAAAAGCGCCGCCGTCTTGGCTTTCTTGTTCATGTCTTTGGAAAAATCACGGCTCTTGGGCGCAAATACGACGCCGCCCTTTACCCATTGGGGAGCTCTTATAGAGCCTTGGCGGGCGTTGCCCGTTCCCTTCTGTCTCCAAGGCTTCCTGCCGCCGCCCCTTACTTCCGTACGGGTGAGGGTGGATTTTGTCCCCTGCCTCTCGTTTGCGAGCCTCGCGACTACCGCCTGGTGAATGAGTTCTTCCCTGTATTCCGCGCCGAACACTTTATCGCTGAGCTTCAAAGTGCCCGCTTCCGTGCCATCCATCTTATATACCTTAATGCTGGGCATCTCGTTTGTCCTCCTTACTTAACGGTATCGTTGATGGTAACGATACTACCGTCGGGGCCGGGCACAGAGCCTTTGACAAGGATGCAGTTCCTTTCCGCGTCCACCCTGACGATTTCCAGATTCTGTACGGTGACGTTTTCACAGCCGTACTGACCCGCTAAATGCTTGTTCTTGAAAACCCGCGAAGGCGAGCTGTTCGCGCCCATTGAACCGGGCTCTCTGTGCACGGGGCCTACGCCATGCGTCTCTTTGAGGCGGTGTTGATTCCATCTCTTGATGACGCCGCTGTACCCGTGACCCTTGCTGACGCCGTGCGCGTCGACCCTGTCGCCGACGGAGAACACGTCCGCTTTTATCTCCGCGCCCACGGTGTAGGCGCTCATATCCGCAAGCCTGAATTCCTTCAAGACCTTGCAGGGCTTGACCCCCGCCTTTGCGAACTGCCCGAGCTCGGGTTTGGTGAGCGATTTTTCGGACGCTTCGCCGAAGCCGAGCTTCAATGCCGCGTATCCGTCTTTTTCCACGGTTTTGATCTGGACGACGGGGCAAGGCCCTGCCTGCAAAACCGTCACGGGGATTACTTTCCCCTCTGCCGTAAATATCTGGGTCATGCCCTCTTTGCGGCAGATGATTGCTTTATTCATCGATAAAGTTCCTCCAAAAAATATTTTTCGGGATAACTCGCTTCAAGTAGCGCCGCGACGCCGCGTCGGCTTGAATCCGTTGGTTATCCATATTGTCGGTTTTAAAGTTTGATTTTGATATCTACGCCCGCGGGAAGGTGAACGGTGTCCAAAAGTTTCGCGTTGGGCGTGTAGATGTCTATAATTCTCTTGTACGTCCTCTGTTCGAACTGCTCGCGGCTGTCCTTATCCTTGTGAGGGCAACGGAGAATGGTGATGACCTCCCTCTCGGTGGGAAGGGGTATGGGCCCCGAAATTTTCGCGCCGCTCTTTTTCATCGTCTCTACGATGCGCGACGCCGCAAGGTCTACCAATTCGTGGTCGTACGCTACGAGTTTGATTCTGATTTTCTGTCCTGCCATGGTTTTCTCCTTTTATACTAACGATTTTTGCGGCGGCTCTCCCGCCGCGGAAAAGTATTCCGCGCGTCAACTTAACCGTGTGTATCGCGGCAAAGGGCATTAAAAAACACCGAGTAAAGACGGCGTGTACCCAAAGCCACGGTTAGTCGCAGGGGTCAAAGCCCCTACATTTGTCGGCATGAATTATCTGTGCCCGCCGCTTTTTAACGGGATTTTTCAGTAACTTCAAGCGTCAACCCATACGCACTTTTTCAAACGCGCTTGACTATTATATAATTAAACCTTTCGGTTTGTCAAACGAATTTCAGCATTTTTTTGAGCTTTTTTGCCCGTTTTACAGCCTTTTTGCCCCGTTTTGCCGCAATTTACGCCCGATTTTGCAAAAAACGCTTTCCCCTGCTTTTTCTCAGCCCGAAAATTGTGCTTTTAAGACCTCAAACACCACAATATATTGATTTCCCTACCCCTTTCATCTCACGGGAAACGCTTCCGTGGAAGTCAAAAAAACAGGTATTAAATTTTCTTATGGACTTTTCAAAATGTGAAATAGCTCATTTTTTTGTTAATTATTATCAGAAAGTGCTATTTCGATACAGTTTTTTACAAAAAACTTCGAAATTTGAGCGTGCGGCGGGTTTGGGCGAAACGGGCGGATAAAGGCTTTTTTTGTCTTTGCTATTGAAAATCGGGCAAATATATTTTATAATGATGACAGTAACTGCTCATGCAGGATAAGAGGGAAAAATATGAACATAACATCAAAGAACATCAGGAACATCGCCGTGATAGGTCACAGCGGAGAGGGCAAGACCACCTTATGCGAAGCAATGCTGTTCAACGGCGGGGCGATAGACAGAATGGGGTCGGTCGCCGCGGGCACGACGGTAATGGACTTCGACGAGCTGGAAAAGGCGAAACAATTTTCCATAAATTGCGCGTGCGCGTATTTAATATGGAAAGACGTGAAGATAAATGTCCTCGACCTCCCCGGCTTTTACGACTTCGAGGGCGAGCGCCACGAAGGGCTCGCGGCGTGCGGCGCGGCGGTGCTCGTGCTGGGCGCTAACGGCGTGCTGCCCATAGGCGCGGAGAGCGTCGTCGATTACTGCCTGAGGCTGGGCAAGCCGCTGATAATCTTCATAAACGGCATGGACAAGGCAAACGCGGACTACTACTCCACCGTCGCCGCGCTCAAAGACAAGTATGCGGGCAAGCTCGCGCCCATTCAGATACCGATAATGGAAGGCGGGAAGATGACGGGTTATATTAACGCCATTCAGGAAAAGGCGTACGAATTTTCGACGAGCGGACCTAAGGAAATCCCCATACCCTACGCGCTTGAAAACCAGATGAAAGAAATGCAGGCGTCGCTCATGGAGACCGCCGCTGAAAACGACGATTCTCTGCTCGACAAGTACTTCGAAGAGGGCAAGCTGGACAAGGCGGACATCGTCCACGGCATAAGGAAGGGCATCGCGACCAACAGCGTCATACCCGTAATGGCGGGCAGCGCGCTGCAAAACAGGGGCGTAATCAACCTTCTCGACGAAATCGTGACGTATATGCCCACCGCAAACGAGAGGCGCAACTCCATAGCCACCGACTACGGCGCGGACGAGATGATAAACGTTGAATGCGACGAGAACGCGCCCTTCGCCGCGCAGGTTTTCAAGACGGCTTACGACGCCTACACGGGCAAGCTCAATTACATCAAGGTTTACAGGGGCAAATTGAAGTCGGGCGACGTGGTTTTCAATTCCTCAACGGGCAAGGAAGAGCGGATAGGTCAGATTTTTGCGCTGTGCGGGAAGAAAACAGAGCTCGTTTCCGAACTCACCGCGGGCGATATCGGCGCGGTCAACAAACTCGACGATACGGACACCAACCACACGCTGTGCGCGATGGGCACGAATATCGCGTTCGACCCGATACGCTTCCCCAAACCCACGCTGTCCATGGCGATAAGCGCGGCGGTCAAGGGCGAAGAGGACAAGATCTTTTCGGGGCTCAACAAGATGCGCGAGGAGGACTACACGTTCAGCCTGCAAAAGGACGCCGAGACGGGCGAAACGATTATAAGCGGGCAGGGCGAAACGCATATCGAAATCATCGCGGCAAAACTGAAAAACCGCTACGGGATAAAGACAAACCTTTCAAAGCCCAGAATCCCCTACCGCGAGACGATAAAGAAAGTCGCCATCGCCGAGGGCAAACACAAGAAACAATCGGGCGGACACGGACAGTACGGTCACTGCAAGGTCAGGTTCGAGCCCTTTGACGGAGACTTCGACTTCGGCGACGAGGTCGTCGGCGGAGCAGTGCCCAAACAGTATATACCCGCGGTCGAAAAGGGGCTGCGGGAGTGCCTCGGGCGAGGCGTTTTGGCGGGCTATCCCGTCACGGGCGTGCGCGCGGTGCTCTTCGACGGCAGCTATCACGAGGTCGATTCGAGCGAAATGGCGTTCAAAGCCGCGGCGGCTCTCGCATTCCGCGAGGGAATGAAAAACGCCTGCCCCGTGCTGTTAGAGCCCATCGTCAAGGTCAAAACCGCCGTTCCCAACGAGTACCTCGGCGCGGTCATGGGCGATTTGTCCAAACGTCGCGGGCGCATCGTCGAGAGCAATACAGACGGCGAGATAACCACCGTCGTCGCGGAAGCCCCGCTTTCGGAAATCGCGACCTACTCCACCGACCTACGCGGACTTACGCGCGGCACGGGCAGATTCTCATCCGAATTCTGCCGCTATGAAGAACTCCCCGCCGCCCTCGCTGAAAAAGTCATCGCCGCCAGCGAAGCTTAAATAGTTATGTGAATAATAGCGCAGAATCGACGGAAAGTTTTGTGAATAATAGCACAACAAAATCACAGAAAGTTTTGTGAATTATAACAGCGCAAAATTGCAAAAAGTTTTGTGATTAAATCATAGAATAGTAAAACCGACGGAAGTCATGCGAATAATAACACAGAAAACCGCAGTAAGTTATATAATTAAATCATAGAAAAGCAGTATACCCCCGCTCCCGAAAAGGGAGCGGGGGTATACATTTTACCGCCGCTTTTCCCGCCCGCAACCGCGGCGACCCCTTTTTACCCCCCGCCCGAGGGAGTGACAGCCCCGCATACCCTTTCACTGTCACCCTGCCCGAGGACGTGACAGCACCGCAACACCCTTACTATCATTCTACCCGAGGGAGCAACAGCACTACATACCTTTTCACTGTCACCCTGCCCGAGGGCGATAGCCCCAACCTTACTGTCACCCTGAGCGTAACGAGCTGATAGGCGAGTGAAGTCGAATGGGTCTGGAATTATTAAGTGAAATAGCCGTTTCAAAGTTACTCCCTACCACCACGAGGGGATTCTTCGGCGCAATCGAGCACATTCGTGCTCTCATTTGCTC